>NZ_JANYJC010000375.1 GCF_025361915.1 Chamaesiphon sp. GL140_3_metabinner_50 | reverse complement strand
CGAGTTTAAATAAAGCTTTACCCTGATTATTCCAGGCATCGCTATGGTGTGGCTCGATTTGGGTGGCTTTGCGATAGCAATCGAGGGCATGTTCGTACCTTTTTAATTGAAACATCGCTTTGCCGCGATTGTTCCATGCTTCGGCATCTTTAGGCACGAGTGTGGTAGCCTGCGTGTAACAGTTGAGAGCTTCTTGAGGGCGATCGAGTTGCAACAAAATATTACCGCGATTCGTCCAGCCTTCGGCTAGCTGCGGCTGAAGTTTGGTAACGACTTCATATTTGCGGAGTGCAGTTTCGAGTTCGCCTAAATGAAATAAAATATTCCCGCAGTGGTTCCAGGCTTGGTAAAAGTCTGGCTGCAATTGGGTAACTTTGGTATAAGCTGCCAACGCGGCTTCAAAGTCACCCAAGAAAAATAACACCTTGCCCTGATTATACAAAGCAGCGATGAAATCTGGAGCCAGATCGATCGCACATCGATAGCATCGCAAGGCATCTTCAAAACTTTTTTGCTCGAAATGAGCGACACCTAAATTATTCCAGGCTTGATAAAATTGCGAGTTGAGTTGCGTTGCTTGTTGATACGACTTAATTGCTGGGGCAATTTTACCTAAATAAAACAAGACTTGCCCTTGATTATTCCAGGCAAAGCAATCTTGAGGATCGATCTGTAAACTCTGTTCGTAACAGCTACAAGCGGCGTACACTTGACCGATTCCAAATAACAACCAGCCTTTATGCGATAGCGTTAGACTATCATCGGGCTGAATTTCTAATGCCCGATCGTAAGCTGCTAATGCTTCATCGTACTCTTGCAATTCAAACAGCGCACGTCCTTTTTGATACCATGCAAACCGATCTCCCGGCTCGATGGCGATCGATCGATCGCAACTCTTAACTGCTTGGTAATAATCTTTCAATTGAAACAATACCCAACCGTGATTTGCCCATGCTTCAGCATCTTGAGGCTCAAGTTCGATCGCCCGATCGTAAGCTGCCAATGCTTCTGTCAATCGCTCTAACCCTACCAAAACCCAACCCAAATTCACCCAAGCTGCTTGCTTGTGCGGTTGTAATTCCAGTGTTTTGCCATAACAAGCCAAGGCAACATCCAGCTTACCTGCATCGCGGTACAAGTCTCCCTGCTGATACCAAGCTTCTGGGTTATCTGTATCCACGGGAGCTTGTGAGTGTTGGAGGTCGATCGGAAAATCTTGTTTCATTGTCGCATATTTTCCCGTGTTTTTCTGTTGGAGCTGTTCGGTGGCAATCGATCCGCTGGGTTGCTGCGACAGCAAGCTTTCGGCAATTTCTCCTGGCTGAGATAATTGCCCGCCAGCAGTTTGTGGCAGTTGTTTGGCGATGACTTGTGGATCCGGTAACTTTCGCCATCGATTCCTGACATACCAAAGTCTAGTTAACACGATCGGTTTCCAAAATATTCAAGAGCATTCAATCAATGGGCGTACTCTTACTGCTGACTATCTAACATCACCATATCTATCGATTTTAGACTGTCATTTTAGTTATGACAGAATGGCAATCTGGAACGAATTACGTAAATTTAACTACAACCGTATCATTAAACACATTAAAATATTGCCAACATGTCTGGATTATACCCAGAGTGGGCTAGGTTAATTGTTAATTTAGCAACTTAATTAAAGGTATAAAAAAGATACCATCAGATCGAAATAATTCGATGCTTGGTACCCAATCTTCTCACCAAAATTGAATTAATGTAAATTATATTACATAAGTCTGAAAAATCATCTTTATTTCCGGAAAATTCGATCGACCGATCGACTAGCTTTAAGCTAGATTAGTTTGACTCAAATGTCGGCGATTCACCAATTAGCGATCGAAGTCCCATCGATCGTACCGATTAGCATAATAATCGAGAATCCGATCGAGCCGCAGCCTGTCGATCTCCAGAAGCCGATCTGCTCCAGTAATTTTCAACCCACCCAACTGGCTCTGCATATAGTCAAATTCGCGTTTGGGCGGAGCTAAATCTGCAACGGCAATTCCCGCGATCTGCTGCAAATGCGCCGCAATCTCTCGATATACAGCCAGCGGAATCCGATCGTTAGAGATTGTAAATTGAGCAGCTTGGGGAGGCATGGGGGAGAAGTAAGGAGTAAGGAGTAAGTGTGTAGTTACTCCTAAAACCTAACACCTAAAACCTAACATCTAAAACCTAACATCTAAAACCTAAAACCTAAAGCCTAACTCAGTAGAACTTTAGCCGCCGCAGCAACACCAGCACCGGGGGTAGCTCCAGTATGACCGAGTTCGACGATCGTGGCTTCGAGAGCGGCGATAGCAGTAAGGATATCGCGATCGGCAACGAAGCCTAAATGACCGATTCTAAAGATTTTACCGTTGAGATCGTCTTGACCGCCAGCGAGAACGATATCAAACTTCTTCTTCATGACGCTCCGAATCTGTTCGGCATCGACAGTTGTGGGTGCAACCGCCGTAATTGCTGGGCTGCCATGTCCTTCGGGTGCATAGAGTGGTAAACCCATCGCCTTAATTGCGGCGCGGGTGGCGTGCATCAGCCGCTGGTGGCGGGCAAAAATATTTTCTAGTCCTTCCGCCCTCATCATCTTCAGAGCGGCTTGGAGGGCAAAAATTAGGTTGACTGGTGGTGTAAAGGGGGTGGTGTTCTTGGCTGCACCCTTGCTGTACTTACCTAAATCCATGTAATAGCGGGGTAATTTTGCCGTTTTATAAGCTGCCCAAGCGGTCGGACTAACAGTCACAAAGCCCAGCCCTGGCGGAATCATAAAGCCTTTCTGAGAGCCAGAACAAACCACATCGAGACCCCAAGCGTCGATCGGCACATTGGCAGCTCCCAGGCTGGTGACAGCATCGATAATCGAGAGTGCGCCGTGGGCTTTAATGTGTTTGGCGATCGTCTCTAAGTCGTTAATTACGCCCGTAGAGGTCTCGCTATGAGTGACGATGACCCCTTTAATCGCTTTAGCTGTATCTGCCTCTAGTGCCGATTTTACGGCATTAGGATCGATCGGTTGTCCCCAAGGCGCGGTCACCTCAACGACATCGAGGGCAAAAGCATGAGCGACTTCCGCCCACCGTTCGCCAAACTTACCATTATGTACCACCAACACCCGATCGCCAGGGCTGAAGAAGTTAATGATTCCGGCTTCCATCGCCCCAGTACCGGAAACTGTCAGCATCAAGACATCATTTTCGGTTTGGTGCAACCACTTGAGATTAGCAGTCACATCTGCCATAATCTGACTGAATTCACCGCTACGATGCCCGATCGGATGCTTGGCTAGAGCCAATAACACATTCTCTGGTACTGGCGTAGGGCCAGGAATCATCAACATTAATTTATTTTCCACGCTCTTTGTCCCACTAAAGTAATATTTAAACTGATTGTCTCTACGCATTGCAGAATGTTAATTCTAGCTCAAGATTACACGCTGGGGCTAGGAGGAGGCACGATCGATCTAGATTGGGGTTGGATCGAGAAAATTGCGGTTGCTGGTCGGCTTGGCGATCGCGGAGGTTTGTTTTGAGTATATTATGGCATCATGTTAGTGGTATCTAGTAGTAACCTTCGATCGCGAAAACTGTTATGACAAATAATCTTATTCCGTATGATTGTGGTGATGATGATGTGATTGCCTTTGGAGAGGCAATGTTTCGTTCTGGCAAACTCAAACGGGCGATCGGACAATCTTTTGACGGCTCCGTTGGTAGAGCGATCGATCAAAAATTACGTCAACACGGTCTAGAGATTCCCATTCGGATGATCGGTTCGACCAGATTGGCTAACGAACACTGCCAATGGTTCGATGAAGGTATTAGTTGCGAAATCCTCGATTTGGCTACCCGCCGTTGGTGTAAAGGTAAAGTTCGCGTTCGAGTTGCTGTTGAATTTTTGGTAGAAGATGCTGGTGACAAAATGTTATTGCCTGGGGATCGCGAACGGGAAGATGCTGCCAGTGATGAGTATGTTAATAGTGAATATGTATTCACAGGTATTCATCACAACGGTCAGTAGCAGATATTAGACACAAATTGTCAATATTCGCTTCATCTGTATATTTAGACCTAAAAATATTTTAGAAATTACACACCCAAGTTCTATCCAGAATTTGGGTGTCTGGTTTTTAGAGAGAACTTAAACTAATCTGCCGATCTCTAATCGTCAATTGCTATTGTCAATTAAGTATATTAGTTGTTTATTCTGAGCTACTGCGATCGGCTATAATGTCGATTGAGATTTGCCACTACCGATGTTCGATCGTCTCGATACTATTGTAATCAATACTTTACAAACGTAATATTTTAAGTGCAAATCTGCTTACTAATTGGAGTCTAGATATTCATATTTATCTATGGTATTGTTAGTGGTAGTACAGGGAAGCTGCGATCTATAGACTAAAGTGAATAAATATTTATTACGAAATTGTTAATCGATAACGAATACATAAAAGTAATTTAGCAAATTTTCAGTTCTCTAACTAACGCAATCGGCTTGAAGGGTGTCTGAAAAGTCTTACTGGCTCCGACCTTAGATCTAAATCTCCCCAAATCCCCCTTCAGAAGGGGGACTTAGGGATCGGTTCCCCCCCTTTTTAAGGGGGGCTAGGGGGGATTTCTAGGGTTTACGCTTGACAAACTAAACTTTTCAGACACCTTCTGAAGGGTCGCCGATCGGATCTAGCATGATTCTCGTTTCGATCGACTACTTAGGCTTTGCTCGGTCAGAGTTTGTCAACGAGCTAGCAATTGCGAAAGAATCAAACCAAAAATTAAATTGAATGCGAGTTCTTCATATTATTACAGATTTTGATGACGGTGGAGCACAAGCTGTGCTGTGCCGATTTGTAACTGCCGATCGAAACAACGAGCATCAGGTAATTTCCTTGATGAATATCGGTGCGTATGGAGAGCGACTCATAGACGTGGGCATTAAAGTTCATGCGCTCGATATGCCCAAGAGTCGATTGACGATCGCGGGAGTAATCAAGTTATACCAACTCATTCGCCAGATCGATGCCGACATTATTCAAACCTGGATGTATCATAGCGATTTTATTGGCGGCATCGTCGCGCGCATTGCAGGTAAAAAAGCCGTCGTCTGGGGAATTCATAATACCAACCTCGATCCGGCGAAAACATCTACTTCCACCCGCGCGATCGTGCGTGCGTGCGGCTTCCTATCAAAAACGCTTCCCCTGAAAATTGTCAGTTGCTCTCAAGAGGGAGTCAAAGTTCATGCGGCACTGGGTTACCAATCCCAAAAAATGGTCGTCATCCCCAATGGCTACGATATTAGTGAATTCGCGCCTCAACCAGATCGCCGCAAGCAACTGCGCGATCTGTGGCAGATTCCCGAACAGACAACCTTATTTGGCATGGTGGCGCGTTGGAACCCCCAAAAAGATCATGCCAACCTCATCGCCGCTTTGTCTCAATTACAGGAACGAGTCCAATCGCCTTGGCATTGTGTGACGATCGGCTCGAATATGTCTGAAGATAATCAAGTACTATTAGAGCTACTCGATCGGGCGGGAGTCAGAGATCGCGTCACATTACTCGGTATCCGCACTGATATTCCGGCGGTGATGAGTGCGTTAGATTTCCACGTATTATCTAGTGCTTATGGCGAAGCCTTTCCCAATGTTGTCGCCGAAGCAATGGCTTGCGAAACGCCCTGTATCGTCACCGAAGTTGGGGATTCGGCATTAATTGTCGGCGAGACTGGTTGGGTAGTACCATCTAGCGATCCCGCAGGGTTGGCAACTGCAATGGCAGCAGCAATTGGCGAGTTATCGAATCAAACGACATTGGTACAGCGGCGAGTCCAATGTCGAGAGCGAATCGAAGCAAATTTTAATTTGCAGATTATGATCGACAGATATAAGGATTTATGGGCGAGCTGTATTTAACGTGAGTTCTGGTTAAGGATATTGGCTTCGTTCTAGTACCGCCAACGATTGAAATCGTGGCTCATGGTGCAAAGTCCGCCTACGCGGACTGGAATATTAGTCCGCGTAGGCGGACTTTGCATCATGAGCGGAGACTTCCAGTCTCCAGGCTCCGCCAATCGATCGCCACCCGATCTTAAATTAGCAGCCAAATAGCTGGAGATAAGCATCTACCGCTCGCTCGGCTGAAAAATATCGACCGCGATCGAGCGAATCCGATCGATCTGGGGAGGTTTCTAGCGTTTGTAACATGGCATCGGCTAGGGCTTGACTATCTTCGATCGGTACCAAGCGACCGTACTTGCCAGATGCTAAAATTTCATCAGGCCCAGAAGGGCAATCGGTAGAGACTACAGCACAACCACAAGCCATCGCCTCGATTAATACCGTCGGTAAGCCTTCCCACTGCGATGATAAGACGAACGTAGTCGCGCCAGACATATAAGCATAAGGGTTTTGAACGAATCCAGGCAGAGATACATCTGCTCCAATCCCTAAAGCGGCTATTTCTGCCTCTAGTTCGCTGCGAGTCTCACCTTCTCCGAGAATGAGTAACCGTGCGGATTTTTGCTGGCGGACGATCGCAAAAGCGCGGATTAAATTAGCAAAATCTTTCTGCTGCGATAGTCTCCCCACTGCCAAAAATACGGGCGGATTGCCAGCCTCAAACCAGGGATGTGTGATGGGCATTGCCGCTTTGGCGAGTAACTCTCGATCGACAACCGGATTGTAGACGACTCGCACCGTTCCTGGCTGGAACCCCAATTGAGATTCTAGATCTGTCGCCACACCTTGCGAAACACCCACGATCGCATCGGCACGCGGATACAGGAATCGCATCATTGGGGGCAAAAATTTGCTGCGCCGTAAGTTAGATTTACTGCTAGAGAGTGTATTGTGTTCGACAATTACTAACTTGGTTTTACTCCTCGCCAAATCTCTTGCCAAAATTGCGGCAATATTGGCATGATTCATGTGGGATAGCAGTGCCACAGGTTTGGTTTCATTGAGATATCTAGCCAGAGCGGGAATTGCTTTCATTACTCTAGCAGTGCCCAAATTTACCAGTTGCACTCCGGCGGGTACTTGCTCTAAATATGGCCCCTCAGTGTCGGCGACAACTAGATCTAACAGCACATCTCGTTCTAGCATCCCTTTGAGTAAATTGAGGGCGACTCGTTCGGCACCACCACCTGCTAATGTTGGCAGAAAAAAAGCAATTCGTTGTGTTGGCATAAATTAGGAATGGAATGGAAAAATGTCCCGATCCGGCTCCCCCCTCAAAAGCTACCGCGTACACACAAGTCAGATAGACTTCGTTTTGAGTTGGTTTACCCCCCCTTATAAAGGGGGGCTTTTGCTCCCTCCCCTTTATAAGGGGAGGGTTGGGGTGGGGTAA
>NZ_JANYJC010000365.1 GCF_025361915.1 Chamaesiphon sp. GL140_3_metabinner_50 | reverse complement strand
GAGCAAGTTTTGAAGCTATTTCAACCTGTTTTTAGCTATTAGTAAAAAATGTAAGTATATCTACTATTCACCATTCACCATTCACCATTCACTATTCCCTAAATCCGTTTGAATGTAGGAACGGCTGAATATGTATCGATCGCAGATAAGCTATCTGCGGCTAGTGGTAAAGTTAGGTAAAAAGTTGATGATTCGCCAACGCTACCAGACATCAAAAAGATGCCATCATAAATTTCAACAATTTTTTTAACAATTTTCAAACCTATTTCTAATTCTTTATCTTCACTATCTGATGAATTGAATTCAATCAGTCTAGACATTTCCAGGTCTAAATCTAGTGGATTCGCCGCCTTGTTTGCTTGAATCGACAAGGATATATGAAAAGCATTATCCATGACTTCACCATGAATTTTCACATGAGCGTCTACCGATACACACTCGATTAATTCAGTAACAATCCACTGGAAATGTTCTGGCTTAACTGCCAATCGGACATCTTCAATCTCGCAAACTACGCCAGTCATAAATAATCCAGCAAATTTAGTTGCTAAGCTCTGGTTGAAAATTGGCTTAGGGATCGAAATTTCATGACGATTAGTTTCCGATGTTTCTAACGTCAGTTGTAAGTAGAACCAAAATTTCTCTGTCAAATGCCGTAATTGGCGCACAGCGAGATCGCTAGATTCTAAAATTTTCAGGGTAGCCGGATTAATCGTTTCGATCCGAGCGGTTAGGTGCTTGATGTTATCCGAAATAATATTTAATGGCGCATTGAATTCAGCCGGAAATCCAACAGCTAAATCTAACCTAATTTCATTTAAATTATTGGCTAAAGAATGAATATTATTACGCTGAAGCTTAGAGAAAGATTGAATCCGATCGTGCTGTTTCTTAATCCGCAACATCGAATTGACTCTCGCCCGCAATTCTAAACCATTTACAGGCTTATGGAGAAAATCGTCGGCACCTGCGGCTAGACACCGCGCCAAGTCTTCTTTGCCAGATAAAGCCGTCACCATAATAATCGGGACACCTTGCCATTGCGACATCAGCTTAATCCGCCGACACACCTCAATGCCATTGATACCGGGCATCATCACATCTAGCAAAATCAGATCGGGATCGAACTTATCTAAATATGCGATCGCATCTTCACCACAATTAGCATAGTGCAGCGTGTAGCTTTCATTGGGCAGCAGTGCCTCAATTACGTCAAAGTTATCTGGTTCGTCATCAACAACTAGGATGGAATAGCCGCTCATCTTCATTATTCCCTAATATATTCTCTAGAGTGCCCATTTTCTCGATCGAGCTAACAGGGGGAGATGGGCTTCATTTTCCATCCGATCGAGGGCATTCTAAGAACAGCAGACCTTCACCAAACAAATGCTCGACTCTGTTTCATTCCTTAGCAAGTCCGAACCGAGTGATGCGATCTTTCGCAGTCCGATTGTTGTAACCCCCGATACGAGCGCGATTGCGGCGATCGCACTAATGAACGATATTGATGTGGCGGGTTTGTCTTCAACCGCTGCGAGTCAATTAGTACGATTGCAAATCCAGGCGTGCGCCAGTTGTGTGGCGATCGTCGATCGAGAACACTACATCGGGTTATTAACCGCAGGCGATGTGGTGCGGCTTTGTGCAAGAGGGCAAGATCTCGACAAGCTACCGATTGGAAATGCGATCGGTGCCACTTCAGTGACGCTGAAACTAGCGGATTTTACAGATCTATCGATCGCGATCGATCTGATTCAACGCTATTTCCTGAGCCATTTAGCAGTCGTTGACGATCGCGATCGCCTAGTCGGAATAGTAACATCCGAATTGCTCCAATATCGAGTGGCTGAAGCATTAGCCGCCCAATTGGAGCAATCTGAAGCCGAAAAAGCCGAACTGCTAGAAAATGGTACGCTAGATATCCAAGAATCTGAAACCGAATTAAAAAGGCTCTCAGAACGATTGTCACTATCGCTTAAATCGGCAGCAGTCGGCTGCTGGGAATGGGATATTGTCAACGATGCCTTAATTTGGGACGATCGCACTTACGAACTATTTGGGATAGATCGCACCTTATTTAATACTGAGAACATCTTAACCTATAGTAATTGGGGCGCATGTCTTCACCCCGAAGATCGCCAAGCTGCTGAGGCAAAAATCGGGCAAGTTTTATTCTGTGAGACAGAATTTGAGCTGGAATACCGCGTCATTCATCCCGACGG
>NZ_JANYJC010000357.1 GCF_025361915.1 Chamaesiphon sp. GL140_3_metabinner_50 | reverse complement strand
AAACAAGGTATGGAAAAAGCCATGAGTCTCTATAATAGTAAATCGATTCCCGTTTCTGAAAGTGAATGAACGCTCGATTAAGCTTTAAATTGAGATTGTAGCTACTGGATGATAGAAAATAAGCAGGGGTAATGTCTTGTCGGTTTTTTACATCACGGGGGAACCCCGTGACGTAAAACCGCCGCTTCATGAATTATCCCTGCTCTGAATTTCAGGAAATATTTACTTAATTAATCGATCGACAGGTGAAACATCAGTTTGACGATCGGTATCGATTAAATGCGAGATACCTTGAAAAAATCGATCTGTCTTAACTTGACGAGTTGAAGATTGGCTGGACTTGACAACTGAGCGCGAGGTGGCACCGAGAACTTTCGATCGGATCGATGGTTTAGGCTGAATATTAGCCAGCACTGCCTCCACTGGTTGTGGCGAGATCCGATCTTTGGGAGTTTGACTAGTGACAACTGGTGCGGATGGGCGGGGTTTAGCCGAAACCGCAGCACTAAAGCCAATGCTAGTTACGAGTAAATTCACCAACACTACTGTAGACAATGAAATCGCGATTCTCCGTTGGAGAGGCTCCGCCAACGATAGCCGATAATGCGATTTGGACAGATTGGACATAGGATAAAAATTCATATGACTCACTGATTAAGTTACCCAAGACAATTGGTGGAATTGTCAAAAATTATCAACTTATTAAGTTGATAGCAGCATATTACCAGTAGATCGCCAAAAAATTTACCACGCTAGCGAAACTAATGCTAGGATCTCATACAGCAAGAGAAGAAGTGAAGAAAAAAAGGACAACCTAATGGCAGAGATAAATAAGTCAATATCCTTTGACGGTAGGGATATTCGGCTTAAAGTTGGTGTATTCGCACCCCAAGCTGGCGGTTGCGTCTTAATCGAATCTGGCGACACCAGTGTTTTAGTTACCGCAACCCGCGCTAAAGGACGAGAAGGAATTGATTTCCTCCCGTTACTGGTAGATTACGAAGAACGAATCTACGCAGCCGGACGCATTCCAGGTGGTTTCTTACGTCGCGAAGGTCGGGCACCAGAGAAAGTTACATTAATTAGTCGGTTGATCGATCGACCGATGCGTCCGTTATTCCCAGACTGGCTGCGCGATGATATCCAAATCGTGGCGACTACCATGTCTCTGGACGAATTAGTACCCCCAGATGTGTTGGCGGTAACTGGAGCTTCGATCGCCAGCCTCTTGGCGCAACTCCCTTTCAATGGCCCAATGGCAGCGGTACGAGTCGGTTTGGTCGGCGATGACTTTATCATCAATCCTACCTATCGCGAAATTCAGATCGGCGATCTCGATTTAGTCGTTGCGGGTACCCCCGACGGCGTGATCATGGTCGAAGCTGGTGCCAATCAGTTGCCCGAACAAGATATCATTGAAGCGATCGATTTCGGTTATGAAGCTGTGTTAGAGCTAATTACCGCCCAACGCGAACTACTTACCGAACTCGGCATAAGTATCGTTCAGGCGGAAAAACCAGTTTCCGATCCCGTCTTAGAAAACTTTTTACGCGATCGGACTACCGAAAGCATTAAAGTCGTACTTGGTAAATACGAGCCAAGTAAACCAATTCGGGATGCCCAGCTCGATGAAATCAAAGCCAAAGCAGTAGCCGAGATTGCCAGTCTCCCAGAAACCGATCCGATTCAAGTTGCCGCAGCTAGCGATAGTAAAGCTGTCAGCACCTTGTTCAAAAGCATCACCAAAAAAATGATGCGCCAACAAGTGATCGAAACCGGACGACGGGTAGACGGACGGGCACTCGACGAAGTGCGCCCCATCTCCTGTTTCGTTGGTGTCTTACCCAAGCGCGTCCACGGGACGGGTTTATTCAATCGGGGTCTGACTCAAGTTATGTCCGCATGTACCCTCGGTACTCCCGGCGACGCTCAAGATCTCGGCGACGATCTCAACCCTGAAAATACCAAACGGTATATTCACCATTACAATTTCCCGCCCTACTCCGTCGGTGAAACCAAACCCATGCGTGCCCCCGGACGGCGCGAAATCGGTCATGGTGCCTTAGCAGAACGCGCTTTAATCCCCGTCTTACCTAGCAAAGATGAGTTCCCCTACGTCCTCAGAGTCGTCTCAGAGATCCTCTCTTCCAACGGTTCGACCTCGATGGGTTCGGTCTGTGGTTCGACATTGGCATTGATGGATGCTGGCGTACCAATTACCAAACCAGTCAGTGGTGCGGCGATGGGACTAATTAAAGAAGGCGAAGAAGTCCGGATTCTCACCGATATTCAGGGGATTGAAGACTTCCTCGGCGACATGGACTTTAAAGTTGCGGGTACCGATACTGGGATTACCGCCCTGCAAATGGACATGAAAATCAGCGGTTTACCAATGGTAACGATCGCTGAAGCAATTAATAAAGCACGTCCCGCCCGCTTACATATTCTAGAGAAAATGTTGGCTGCGATCGACAAACCCCGCGAAGAACTCTCACCCTTCGCACCACGCTTACTCACCTTCAAAATCGAGCCAGAACTGATCGGCTTGGTCATCGGCCCTGGCGGTAAAACCATCAAAGGAATTACCGAAGAAACCGGAGCTAAAATCGACATCGATGATGATGGTACCGTAACTGTCTCCGCTGTAGATAACGAGAAAGCCAAACGCGCGATTCAAATCGTCCAAGGCTTAACCCGCCGTCTCAACGAAGGCGATGTCTATGCTGGACGCGTGACCCGAATTATCCCGATCGGTGCCTTCGTGGAGCTGCTACCGGGCAAAGAAGGGATGATCCATATCTCTCAACTTGCCGATTACCGCGTGGGTAAGGTCGAAGATGAAGTCGGCGTTGGCGATGAAGTGATCGTTAAGGTACGCGAAATCGACAACAAAGGACGTGTGAATCTGACTCGTCTGGGCATTCATCCCGATGAAGCTGCGGCGGCGAGAAAGGGTTAGATTGTTGGTTGCGTAAACCTGACCCACCCCGCCCTACGGGCACCCCTCCGAGGAGGGGACTTAAAGCAAAGACAAAACTTTTTGTGTTTGTTGTCTGGTAAAAATCCCCTCCTCGGAGGGGTGCCCAGAGGGCGGGGTGGGTAGATCTTCGCAGCAACCCAGACCGAATCGAATGTTTTAAACCAAGATACTAGCCCGATCGTTCCATCAGGCTGGTATCTTACGTTTATGGGTAAGCTAATCCAAAAGCTCAAATCTACCTTAGAAGATAGATGTAATGGTTTCAAAGTTAATCGCATGTTTAGCGAGCATTCTATCGCTCACTTCTGCCGCTCGATCTCAATTTAATCGATTGGGTGAAAACAAAAAACCTGAGATTTTAGTCTTCAGCAAACATCTCAGCCAAGGTATTTAAGACCGCTTTTTGTTCGTCGATCGCAATCGAACCCAACTTTTTAATCAATCTGGTTTTGTCCACAGTGCGAATTTGGTCTAGCACGATATAGCCGTCCTTGCCTTCAGAGTTAACGGGAATCCGGCTGGGATAGAGTTTTCCCTTGGTTGTCATCGGCGCGACAATCGCTGTTGCCAGATGTAAGTTCATCTCATCAGGAGAAATTATCAGACATGGACGAGTTTTCCAAATTTCGCTCCCAACTGTCGGATCTAGCTCTACTAGAAACACATCAAATCTCGCAACTACCACTCCCATTCTTCCTCATCCCATGCAGTCGCGGTCGAGCGATCTAGCGAGATATCCTCATCTTCATTGCTGGACATCTGTGCAAATGCTTCCGCCCACCCATTCCGAGCGTGGGATGCTGCTGTAATGACGATCTGATTATCTCTGACCTCAATTTCGACGTTTTCCGAGATACCGCTTTGCTCTAGCAAGAGCTTGGGAATTCTAATCCCTTGAGAATTGCCAACTTTAATTATTCGCCCTTTGACAGGTGTAGTCATAGATTTGAGGACATAGTAATTACATTGTACCCACATATTGATAATGAAAGTTAAAGACTGTCGATCGAGATCGAACATCACAGACTAGTATTAAAGCAAATTCTCGATCGGCTTACGCCATAATTAGTGTGCGGATAAAACATCGATAGCCGACTTCGTGAAGTCGGCTATCGGCAACTGAAGTTAAACGCAAACTTTTTGGACATTAGGTAGCTGGCTGGCTTTTTCCCACCAAGTCCGCAGTTTGGGAGTTTGTGCGGTAATCGTCTCAAATGCTGGCGTTTGGGATAGATAAACAAAGATTGGGATTAGATAAAAATCAGCAATGCTAATTGTATCGCCCAATAGATATACATCTCCTGTCGCGATCGATTCGATCGCTTCCAGAGCTTTTGTCGCAGGTGCGATCGCTTGATGCACTTTATCCTCGTCCGGTTTACCACCCTGGCTGGGAACGATGAGGCTTTGAATGACGATGGTACCGATCGCCGGAGCATAGAGATAGCTATCGATAATCCCCATAATTTGCCGCATTCTGGCTTGACGCATCGGCTCGGCAAAGCTAAACTGGCGATCGGCTAAAACTGTATCGAGATATTCAGTAATTGCCCCCGTTTCATACAGCAGTTCTCCATCTACTTCTAGAGTGGGTATTTTCCCAAAGGGATGCTTCTTTAAATACTCTGGTGACTGGCTTTCGCCGTTAAAAATATTGACGCTGTGGAGAGTATATTCTGCACCAATCTCCGCCAACAGCAATCGGACTGTTCGGACGTAGGTACTACCAGTAAATCCGTGAACGACTAGGTTTGACATTATCTATAAGTAATTCAGATAGTCTATATCTTTAGTATGAGCGATTCGATCGATATTGGGCATTACCGTTATCCTTGCCATCACGAGTCGCAACAACCCCACGAGTCAAGTACCAGTTCGACGACGGGGACGATTTCCCATTTGGCTGATATGGATCTGGCGATCGATATTCAACAATTACTAGCTGAAATTTCAGCTAGAATGTCGAACGAGCCAATCTTTAAGCTGGCTTGTAAACACATAACGAATAGATTTTTTGTGTAAAGATAACCAATCTGACACCCATCAGGCTGGTATCGTAGTAATAGGGCAAATGAGATCGCCGTAGAATTTTTAGATTTTAATGAGGTTGAGTGATGGCAACAGTGGCAACAGGTACATTGCTATGGCAGCGATATCAGGATTGGTTGTATTATCACCCAGGTTTAGGTTTGTACCTAGATATCAGTCGGATGCGGTTTGATGATGCGTTGGTTTCCCAACTGCAACCCAAATTTGTCAAGGCATTCGCCGATATGGTGGCTCTGGAAGCCGGAGCTATTGCCAACCCTGACGAACAGCGGATGGTGGGACACTATTGGCTGCGAAATCCAGATCTCGCGCCGACTCCAGAAATTAAGACCGAAATTACCAGCACGATCGAGGCGATCGCCGATTTTGTCCGCAAAATCCACTCTGGAGCCATTCATCCCCCTCAAGGTGGTAAATTTACCGATCTGATAACGATCGGGATTGGGGGTTCAGCATTGGGGCCGCAATTTGTTGCTGAAGCTCTTGCACCCGATCGTCCGCCGTTAAATATTCATTTTATCGACAATAGCGATCCGGCCGGGATCGATCGGGTGCTCAGTCGGGTTGAAGACAGGCTCGATACCACTCTGGTTATGGTCATATCTAAGTCTGGCGGCACCCCAGAACCTCGAAATGGTATGTTAGAGGTTCGGGCGGTTTATCAAGCTCAGAATCTTAATTTTGCGGCTTATGCAGTGGCAGTTACAGGCGTGGGCAGCCACCTCGATGGTGTGGCATCATCTCAAGGTTGGATTGCGAGATTCCCGATGCCCGACTGGGTAGGCGGACGAACGTCTGAATTATCATCGGTGGGTTTACTTCCTGCCGCACTGCAAGGCATCGACATTCAGGGGATGCTGGCTGGTGCCAAAGAAATGGACATCGCTACCCGGAACCCAAATATCAAAACTAATCCGGCTGCTTTACTCGCTCTGGCTTGGTATGCATCGGGCAATGGGAAGGGCGAAAAAGACATGGTGGTGCTACCTTACAAAGATAGTTTATTGCTATTTAGCCGTTATCTTCAGCAGCTAGTCATGGAATCGCTAGGCAAAGAAGACGATCTCGATGGTAATAAAGTCTATCAGGGGATTGCTGTTTACGGGAATAAAGGTTCGACAGATCAACATGCCTACGTTCAACAACTGCGCGAAGGTATTCCCAATTTCTTTTTAACATTTATCGAAGTATTAAACGATCGAGCGGGTGAATCGCCAGAAATCGATCCGGGTGTCACTAGCGGCGACTATTTATCTGGCTTTTTGCAAGGTACTCGTCAAGCTTTATACGAAAATAGCCGCGATTCGATTACCGTCACGATTCCGAGCGTGACACCGCAGACTGTTGGAGCTTTAATTGCTCTTTACGAACGAGCGGTAGGTTTGTATGCTTCGATCGTGAATGTTAATGCCTACCACCAACCAGGTGTAGAAGCTGGGAAAAAAGCTGCGGCGGTAATTATTCAACTCCAAACCGATGCAGTCCAAGCACTCAAGGAAACCACGATCGCTTCACCAATTACACTAGCAGAATTAGCCGCAAAAATTGGCGCACCCGATCGAGTGGAGGCGATTTACAAGATTTTACGCCATCTTCAGGCAAACGATCGCGGGATCGCTTTTACGGGCAACTCAGCGCATCCAGGCAGTTTACGAGTTGCTTGGATTGATAACTAACCCTCATCCCCAACCCTTCGCCCTCAGGGAGAAGGGAGCCGGACTCAAGAATTGGATTCAAAGTCCCTCTCCTTGAGGGAGAGCAGGGTGGTTTCATACACCAAAATAAAAATCTCTTAGTTCACTTCAGTGAACTTTCGCTATTAGCCCGAAATTTATTTCAGGGCGGTTGAAAACTGAGCACTAGGGTTTATGCATTTTTATTTCCTTGTATGAAACCATCCTGCCTCTCCCTAAGGAAGAGGGATTTAGCGGCTCGCATAATCCGGGAGGAAACCTCCCGTTTGTGTGCGACAAGACAAGACAGGGTGAGGGCGATTTTCGCTCGTCAATAAAAGCTTCCAGCTCGACTACACTATACTCGCTCTGCCCTCGGACGTACAAATCGCGGGTGAATTGCAAACTTAGCTGCTGAAATGAGATTTTTGGCTCGATTTGCACGATCTCCTTGGCTCGTTGTCGCTGCTGAATTTTTGATAAGCTTGATGTTTGAAAGCTTTTAAGAATTCGCTGGCACTCATATTCTGCTTCTAGACGAATGAGTTCGCAAGAGTCTTGCCGCAATAACTCTGCCCAATTTGGCAATCGTTCCGTGCTTTGATAAATAAACTCCACCGCCGCCCAGCGAGTCAGATAACTGGTGTTAGTTGCCATGCGTTCGAGGTAATTCTCCATATTTTCCACTCCCAACCAGCCCATTTCATGAATCAGTCGATTGAGTAATAATGGATCGGTATCGATAAATCGATCGAATGCCTCCACTAAGACATTTTTGCTAGTGTAACTACAGGTTTTCCCTAAAGTATAAATCGCGTTGCTCCGAATAAAATGGTTATTTGTAAAGACTAATTCTTCTAATGTACTAACTATTATCGAACCTAGATAATCATCTCGAAATTGCTGACAAGCATCGTTTCGATACCCGCAGACGATCGCATCGCGCAAAAATAATGATGTCACCTCGAACTCTGGCTGAGATTTTAACAATCGACAAATTAAAGCTGCCAGATGTGAAAAAGTTAAAGAGTTGACAATTGTGGTAATATAACCTGTGTCTTCAAAGCCATCATCTAAGTATAATAATATTCTTAGTTCTATTTCTGTTTCATTCATCGTTTAGCTCCGAACTAATGCCTACTCAACCATCGGTAATACCACAAGATTTATATATATCGATCGATAGCATTAATACGCGATATTGGCAGATGGGTAATAGTGGTAGTTCGATAATTTTGCTACATGGTGGGAGTGGTTCGATCGAATTTTGGCTGTATAACATCGCTGCTTTAGCGGCACACCACCGCGTGTATGCTTTTGATATGGTTGGTTCGGGTAAATCGGATTATCCAGATCGCTCTTATTCGTTGGTAAATCAAGCTGAATTTTTAGCTAGTTTTATGAACGCATCAAAAATTGAAAAAGCGACTATTATCGGCAACTCGATGGGTGGTGGAGTTGCACTAGAATTTACTAGATTATACCCCAATCGAGTCGATAAATTAGTATTAGTTGATAGCATGGGCTTTGGCAAAGAAATTAGCCTGGGCATTCGAGTAATTACTTTGCCAGCAGTTGTCAGTTTACTTCGTCCGGGACGGTGGATGATTCCGGCGATGCTAAGATCTAATTTTTTCGATGGTAAACAGCTACCGCCAGATTGGATCGAATTGCGTTATCCAATCTTTGCCATCCCTGGGCGAAATCGCGTTATTCTCAGAATCGGACGAAGTAATTTTAATTTAGCAGGCGTTTTACCTCAAGTTTACCGACCGATTCTCGATAATTTGTCAAACATTTTACAGCCAACATTAATTACGTGGGGAGAATACGATCGAATTATTCCCGTCAAACATGCATATATCGCCGCCGCAGGTATACCAAATAGTCAATTACATATTTTTCCTGATTGCGGACATCATCCATATCTAGAATACCCTGCTAAATTCAATCGACTAGTATTAGATTTTATGGCACAATAGCACTTAAAAAAGGTTGGATCGATCGATCCAACCTTTAAATTAGGTTTAACCTAATTTACAACACTAAAATTATAGATTACCACTAAGCTGTGACTCCGATTTTTTGCTGTGTTCTGGCAACTCAAAAACTGCACGATAGAATAATCCAGCCGCAATTGCGCCTAGGATTGGAGCTACCCAAAATAGCCATACTTGTCCGAACAACTCCACCTTGCCAAATAACCCTACAACCAATGCTGGCCCAGTACTCCTAGCTGGATTAACAGATGTGTTGGTAACCGGAATACTAATGAGGTGAATCAATGTTAGCATTAGCCCGATCGCGATTGGTGCGAAACCTTGAGGTGCGCGTCTGTCGGTAGCACCTAAAATTACCATTAAGAACATAAATGTCATGACAACTTCAGTGATGAAGCAAGACAACATGGTGTAACCTTGGGGCGAATGAGTCGCAAACCCATTTGTTGCCATCGGGCCAGTTCCGGTGAGTGCATAGCCAGTTTTACCCGATGCAATAAAGTAGATTAGCAAAGCTGCGACAATTGCACCACCCACCTGCGCGACAATATAGGGTAATAATTCAGAGGCTGGAAATCTCTTGCCAGCCCACAAACCGAAAGATACCGCCGGGTTGAGATGACAACCAGAAATATGTCCGATGGCATAGGCCATCGTCAGTACTGTCAAACCAAAGGCAAATGATACGCCAATGGTACCAATTCCTAATGACGCTGCGGCTGCGGCTTTTGCTTCCGATGCACCTTGAGCGTTTACTTCTGTATAGGCTGCGGCAATTACCGCACTCCCACAGCCGCCTAGCACCAACCAGAAGGTACCAAAAAATTCTGCAAGACAACGTTTCGTTAAAGGCATACTTATTTACTCGATTAGATTTACCGAACATTGACAGTTGTAGTCATTGTTATGGCAAAATCTAATTTCGATCCAGGTTCTGTAATATTTAGTTATATCATTGTGCTTATTTATACTAAAAAGATACCATTACGATCGATCGGACAATCGTAATGGTATCTTTTAGTGGCAGTAACAAAAAATATCGATTAGCTCGAACTAATTACTACGTTACGAGATCTGCGGCTTCGGTTTTGCCCGCTGTGCCTTTCTTAGCCGTTCCGCCCAATGTGGCAAAATCAGCTAGTGCTAGTGTCTGAATTCGCGACTGCTGGAGTGCTGCTGCTCTTTCTAATGGGGTATTGTAACCCCAATCGGCTAAGTACAGCTTGACTGACTCTAGCTCTGGCTGAGTGGCGATTTTGGTCAAGGTGCTGAGTCGATCTTCAACAAACCACACTGCTGGCGATTTCTTGGCACCACGATCGAGAATTTGCTTGAGACTATCTATTTTACTGCGTTTGAGTTCTTTACCCCAAATAAATTCACTTGATAGCTCGATGCCCTCTTTTTGCAGCAGTTGGGTGACAAATCTGCTTTCTTTAGTCGTAATAATGACTGGTTGAATCTTTCGATTGGGCAGGTCTTTGAACAGATCGACTACTCCTGGATAAAATTGATGCAAACCCAACCAGCTTGTCAGGTCTTGCTCGATCCAACTATCGCGGACGGCATCTAGTTGCTGACTGACTTTTACGCCGCTGAGGCGACTATCGGCGAGGATGCGATCGCGAATCCGCTGCCAAGAACTCTGCATTCGATCTGTAGAAATCCCTAAACTCAGTGCCCGAATCAGGACGGGCATTTCCCAACCGACTTCGATCAACGGACGCAGTTCTCGAAACTTTTCAGCTACTCCGGGTGATGGTTCCAACCGCTCTAGCTGCCATACTTGAGTATAAGTCCGCCATGCCGTCTGCCAATACTCTGCCATTCCATCGCAGATAACCCCATCGAAATCGAGGGCGAGAATTCGCGCAGCATTCATACAGTTGCTTTTCCTTTGACTAAAATAACCGTCAGTTAGAGCCATTACGGCTCAATCCCGATCTTACTGTTTGGATGCTTGATTTAACTGGGGTGCAAGGATTCGAACCTCGGAATGTCTGGACCAAAACCAGATGCCTTACCACTTGGCGACACCCCATTGCGATGACATCTACAAATATAGCATAGCTATCTGGGTCTTTGTCAAGAGGTGCAACTGATGTTTTTTAGCACCGATCGGTCGCTTTCGTCCCAAATAGGTATGGCATAACGATCGATCCCGATCGAACATCATCCGAATGGGAGTTCCGAGTCTCGGTGTAAGTGTGGTTTTGTATAGATACGCAAAGCCAGCCGCCACTGGTTTGCTCGTTTTACCGATCGGAGGATTGTTTGGTATTAAATAATACTTTCGATCGGCAAAATTAAATAGTAGATTCAATGCTAAACACCTAGTCAATAAATATCAACTCGACTAAATATTTGTCATTTTAGCTACATTACCCGCGCGATCGCTACTGTTCATTACATTATTATTGGAGTGTTTTTTTAGATAAATGAATTGTGAAGATTTTGTTAAGATAAATGAAAATATTAAAAAGTGGTGTTTAAGATATGAGAACGTTAACAGAACAAATACAAATCTAAATAAATCGCTTATCGAGCGCAGAGTCCTTGATATGCGGCAATCAGAGAGAACTGTATAGAGTTTGTTCGAGACATTTTTAGTGAATTACTAAGCAAGACGCAGGTGATTATCGACCGATAAAATGGGGAGATCTAACCTTGAATTATTCAAGAGATTCGATCGCGGCATCTGCGAGTAGCATTATATAATCCAGGAGAATTATAATGAAGATTGCTCAAATAGCACCTTTGTGGGAACGAGTTCCCCCACCAGCATATGGTGGCATAGAATTGGTAGTTGGACTGTTGACAGATGAGCTAGTTGCTAGGGGTCATGAGGTAACTCTATTCGCTTCGGGGGACTCGATTACCTCGGCAAAACTAGAATCGATCCACCCCCAAGCACTGAGATTAGACCCGACAGTTAAAGAATGTGGCATTTATGAAATGTTGCAACTGGCTCAAGTTTACGAACGAGCGGGAGAGTTCGATCTGATTCATTCGCACATGGGTTGTGCGGCATTACCTTACAGCAAGTTGACCAAAACGCCCACAGTTCACACCTTGCATGGCATTTTTACGCCAGACAATGAAAAAATGTTCGTTCATGCCAAAGCGCAACCCTATGTGAGTATTTCTAACGCTCAACGGGAAGAGCGGTTGGGGCTAAATCATGTTGCCACGGTTTACAACAGCATCGATGTAAACTCACATCATTTTTTCCCGGTAGCTGACGAACCAGCTTATCTGGCGTTTCTAGGCAGAATATCGCCAGAAAAGGGGCCGCACCTTGCGATTGAAATTGCCAAAGCGACCGGAATGACGCTCAAAATGGCAGGCAAGGTCGATCCGGTCGATGTTGAATATTTTGAGAATGAGATTAAGCCGCTCATCGATGGCGTGCAGATTCAGTTTTTGGGTGAAGCCGATCACTTTATGAAAAACGATCTGATGGGTCGAGCAATCGCGACTTTATTCCCGATTACTTGGCGCGAACCATTCGGCTTGGTGACGATCGAATCGATGGCAGCAGGTACGCCTGTAATTGCCATGAATCTCGGCTCGGTACCCGAAATCGTTGTCGATGGCGTGAGTGGATTTATTTGCAACAACATTGCTGAATGTATTGCTGCTGTAGCCAAAATTCCCCAACTGTCTCGATCTGCTTGTCGCGAATATGTAGCTCATCGATTTGGAGTCGAGCAAATGGCTGCGGGTTATGAAGCGGTGTATCAGCAGATTTTGGCAGAGAAATTTGCGAGTAACGGACATCTTGTTAGCGCACGCTAAAACCAGATTCAATCGAAATCGAGCAGATGAGAGTCGCTTAAAGATCGGCTCTTTACACTATATCTTGGGGAATCTCTAAGATTGTCACATTAGACACTCGCGAAAATGTTAGATCGATCGCGGCTAGAAGACAACATATTCGATCGTCAGTCGCCGATCCGGAATTCTCACAGTGAGAATTTTATAGCTACATCGTCATAATTAACGTCAGTTCTGGTTAAGCTTCAACTCTGTTGTTACCTCAGCTCATTGGTAGCAAGCCCAACCGGGCAAAGTTTGACAGACATTTTAGATATTTTGGAATATTTTATTCCTTTTATCCAGAACTCAGGTTAATTAGCATAACGGCTGGTGAGGACGACTTATCCCGATTAATTTAAATTATTTACTGAGGTGCAGATATGCCAAACGGAACATTCCCCACTACCACGATTAACTCCACAGTTACCAAACCCCACCAACCATTTCCTTCTGCACGTCCGACAATTCCCACACGTCAAGCAATTGCCTTAATTTCCGAGCATGGCGATCCTGCTGCTGAAATTGGTAAAGATGCCGCTGGCGGTCAAAATGTTTATGTGCGCCAAGTGGGTGAAGCTTTAGCCAAACTCGGTTGGCAAGTAGATATGTTTACGCGCAAATGTAGCCCTGACGATGCGACGATCGTTCAGCATACACCCCATTGTCGGACGATCCGGTTGATCGCTGGCCCTGAGTCTTATATTCCCCGCGACGAATTATTTCAGTACATGCACGAATTTGTTGAAGCGTTTCGGAAATTCCAGCAAAAAGAAGGCACGAATTATCCTTTAGCCCATACTAACTATTGGATGTCTGGTTGGGTAGGGATGGAACTCCAACGCTGCCAAAATATTCAACTGATCCATACCTATCATTCTTTAGGTGCAGTGAAGTTTCAAGCGGTGAGCGAGATTCCCGCGATCGCACAGACTCGCTTGGCAGTAGAAAAAGACATTCTCGAACGAGCGCATCGCGTTGTCGCCACCAGTCCTCAAGAACTCAATGATTTAGAGACATTTGTATCTAAAATCGGTAATGTCGATATCATTCCTTGCGGTACCGATGTTAGCACCTTTCACCCGCTCTCTAAATCGGAAGCCCGCAAACAGCTAGGGATCGGCACCAAGGAAAAAGTGGTACTGTATGTCGGTCGCTTTGATAAACGCAAAGGGATTGAAACCTTAATTCGGGCAACAGGCGAACTCCGCGCTCGATTAGAACAAGGTGAAGAAATCGATCCTCAGCACTTAAAATTACTAATTGTCGGTGGTAGCGATCCTAATGAGGCTGATGGTGTCGAGCGTCGCCGGATTGAGGAGATCGTCAGTGAATTAGATTTGGGTGCAAATACTGACTTTGTAGGCATTGTCGGGCACGATCGCCTCCCACTGTATTATACTGCTGCTGATGTATGTGTAATCCCCAGTCACTACGAACCGTTTGGATTGGTCGCGATCGAAGCTATGGCTTGCGGCACGCCCGTAGTCGCGTCTGATGTGGGTGGTTTGAAATTTACAGTCATTTCTGAGGAAACTGGATTATTGGTACCGCCTCATGATGCCAGTAAATTTGCCCACGCGATCGAACGGATTTTGACTGACGATATCTGGGCGCGGAAAATTCGCAGACAAGCATCCGCACGGGTACATCAAAATTTTAGCTGGACGGGAGTAGCCATCCAACTGAGCGATCTCTATCGTCATCTCTTGGCTAAATCGTTAATGACTCCCGCGCTAGGGCGCGGATCGAGCGCGCCTGCGACACTGTTGTCCAAGCAACAGCAAGTTGTCAGAGCCTCCTAATTTAACCTAGGTAAAAAGGTCTCCCGTATTATATACACAAGTCTGCTGGACTTCGTTTCTAGATCCCAATCCCCCCTAACCCCCCTTGAAAAGGGGGGAACCGGATCCGGAAGTCCCCCTGCAAGGTTGCGCTTTCACTGTCGGGGAACAAAGGACGGTGCGCGCATCCGCTTTTGAAGGGGGATTTAGCGGCTCGCAGCCGGGAGGTTCCCTCCCGGATTATGCGAGACAGCGACGCATACGACAAAGGAGGTTCCCTCCCAGTTGTGTGCGTCAAGACAAGACAGCGGCGGTTTTATTCGGGGGTTCCCCCCGAATAAAAAACCGACAAGACAGCGGCGGTTTTATTCGGGGGTTCCCCCGTGACGTAAAAAACCGACAAGCTAGGGGGATCTCTAGGGTTTTCGATTTTCCCCAGACTGTATACACCGTAGCCTTTTATAAGGGGGGTTGGGGGG
>NZ_JANYJC010000350.1 GCF_025361915.1 Chamaesiphon sp. GL140_3_metabinner_50 | reverse complement strand
GGTGAGCAGTAAAACTCGATCGATCCGCTGCGGATCTAGGTGCGCTTTGACATGTTCGCACCCTTTGAGCCAGCCGCCAGACAAATTAGTCAATCCACCCGCCCGGATGCGTCGGATTGCTGCTCTGAGCGCGTTTTTATTGGTGACAGCTTGGGGTGGTACGACGGTATCGATCGAGTCATCATAAGTCACGATCGAAAAGGTATCATTAGCGGCTAATCGCTCGACGATCGATTCAGCCGCTTCGAGTGCATGATACAGCGGCGAACCCGCCATCGAGCCGGATCGATCGATCGCCAGTGATAAATTAAGATTGCGGCGTGGCGATTCTGGTAGATCGGATCTGAGCCGAATCAAAATCTGGGTATTTAATCCTTTACCAGTAGGTAAAATGGCAGGATCGAAATTGCAGCTTGTATTAATCATACTTGTCCTTGTATAAGCTCTTGGCGATCGATGATGGCTTTGTCTAATATGCCCCAAAATCCCATTCCTTAACCAACGACTCCAGCTTCAAGCTTTGCGCGTTGCCAATCTGATTCTAGTCCAAATCGCTCTACCCAATCTTGGAGATAAACAAAATCTAACTTTTCTTGCTGTACTTTCAAAACGCCTAAAATATCTCGCCACTGCTTATCAGATTGACTTTCTTGCCGCCAGATTAGTTTAGTAATAATGACATCTTCTGGTGATGCAATCGCGACTTCGCCACTTCCTGGTAAGGTATACAAGCGTTTTCGATCGAATTTAATGCGATCGTATTCATCTTTACCGGAAATCATCAAGTCTATATTCTCAATCGTTTCTAAATGGGTGATATTGAGACAGTGTGAACTTCCAGCTAGAACATCCGTCAAGCCAGCTACATAGAATCCCTGGGCTTCAAAATTGGCAGCCAAGGTGGGTAAATCGACTAAATCGATCGCAATGACCACATCAAGATCGATCGTGGCTCTAGGCTCACCATGAGCGATTGCAGCTACTCCGCCAGTAATATAGTAAGGGATATTCGCCGCATTTAAGATCTGGGCGAGGATGGCGGCAATTGCCGTCGGATCCTGATTCCAGCTCATTGAATTTACGGGTATATAATCGATCGGATATTTCGATTGTAACCAAGCCTGTGCAATCTTCTGGGCGAAAGCCGTTGCTGTTAATTCGGGAAAGCTCTGGCGCAGACATTCAAGTGATAATTTTCTGGCACTTTGCTTATATTTAGCACCCAAAATTAGCCGCTCTACAGTGGTGCGCTGGCGATATAAGTGAAAGCGGACTAAATCGGCGTTAATATTGGTATCGATCGATTGAGAGCGATATCCTAATGGTGCGGTATTAATGGGTAATTGAATTGGTAATGACATGCAGTTTTCAACCAGCATCTAGAACTTCATCAGCGGTTAAATTTAATGATGCACCCTGAAATTCTAATTTGTCGCTACCTCGATAAATTTGCTCTTGATATCCGGCTGGTGTTAGCGTCAAAACTATAATTTCTTTGACATGTGGATCGACAATCCAATAGAGCAGAATTTCTCGGTCTAGATACTGATTTCGTTTGGCAATATAATCTCTGTCTCGTTGCAAATTCCCAGGACTGACTACTTCCACGACCAAATCTGGTGGTGCCATATTTAATCTAATTGTATTGCGATCGCGTAACTGTTCGATATGTTCGGTTTTAATAATCGTCAGATCGGGATAACGATTTCGAGGTTCGCCATTTACTTCCAACTCTAGCCCATGTCCCCGAACTCGCAAATAGCCGACAATCTGAGCAAACTGGATGAGAAGTTTATTTGCAATCCCGATATTAAATCCCGATTCTGGCGGCACTTCGACTAATTTTCCATTGAATAATTCGTACAACCGATTGTTGCTATCGATGTACTCTAAATATTCCTCAAAAGATTCAAATCGCGGATGCTTGACTACTGCTTCGGTCGATAATATCATCGAATGAAAACTCCTGGCGATCGCTAGATATATTGTAACAAACTCAACATCGATCCTCAATCGATGAGATGAATTGGCCCGTGGGTATTGGCACTAAAAAATTGGCGGATGAGGGGATTATCAGTGGTGTCGATGTCTTCAGTTTTGCCATCCCATTGGACTTTACCTTGATAGAGAAACACGATCCGATCGGTAGTGCGGCGGATGGTACTATTTTGGTGAGTAACCATTACATAGGTACTGCAACCATCTTCGACATTTTGTAAATCTCGGACTAAATCTTCAATGACTGTAGAGGCGATCGGATCTAGCCCAGCAGTTGGTTCGTCGTATAATAGAACCTCTGGATTATCTTCAGGATGTTCGGGATTTGCCATAATTGCACGAGCAAAACTAACCCGTTTTCGCATCCCTCCAGATAATTGCGCGGGGTATCGATCCGCGACACCTGCCATTCCGACTAGGGCTAATTTAGCATCTACCAGTTCGCGAATATGTTTGCGAGAAATCCGCGACTGTTGAAATAACCGAAAGCCGACATTTTCTTCGACGGTGAGCGAATCGAATAAGGCGGCTTGCTGGAATACCATCCCAATATAAATCGGATCGTTACCATCTTCGATCGATCCGCGCCGCAATTCGCCCCGAATGTATACTTCGCCCTCATCTGGAGTCAATAAGCCAGCAATGATGCGAAGAATCGTCGATTTACCCGTTCCTGATGGCCCAATTACGCCTAAACCCTGTCCTGGATAAATATCCAGATCTAAGCTATCTAAAATTACGCTATTACCAAAGGCTTGAGAGACTCCGCGTAGTTGAATTATCGGTTCCATCTAGAAGGGGATAGGGTAAATTAACTAATCTGCGGAATTATACTTTTGAGTGAATATACCACCAATTGCGGTAATTGCGGCTAGAGATAATAATACAGTAGGAACGCCTAAAGCTGTTTCGGCGATTCCGGTCAGTGCTAGCGGAAGGCTGAGGGCGATATTAATGGCGTTATTTTGCAGTCCGAATACTTTACCGCGCATTTCTTCTGGCGTTTCGCTTTGAATGGTAGTTTGCATGGGAATCATCACACTCGCGCTAAATACGCCCATGCCGACTAAGCATAATAGACTCAGCCACAGCGATTGAGAAAATGATAACCCAATTAAAGAGGCTGCGACCCCCAGCGAACCATACAAACTCAACTGGGTGCGAGATAATTTGCGATCGAGATAACTCAATGCTACCGCGCCTAAGCCCATCCCGACACCACCAGCGGCTAACAGAAAGCCAAATTGGGAAGCTTTAATCTCTGGTAATAATTCTGCCATCCGCACGGCAACTACGGTCATCGAAGCAATTACCGATTGGATGATTACCAGTTGAATCAGTGCGCCTTTGATCTGTTTATGCTCTCCCAGATAGCGGATGCCATCTTGGAGATCTGCTAGAACGTGCGGTTCGTCTCCTGTGAGGATTTGCTTGGTTTCCCCCGTTCGCATCACGAGCAGAAAAATTCCGGCAATGACATAACTAGTACCGACTAATAATTCTTTACCGATATTTACACCTAAACCCACGCTTGCGCCGAGACTGTCTGCCAATGCTAGAATAGGTTCGCCGATCGCAAACCCGACAATTAGCGAACCCATCGCCGTGGTGGTGTAAAGAGAATTCGCTGCAAGTAGATTTGGCTTATCGACAATCATCGAAATTGCCGATTGCTCTGCGGGGGCAAAAAACTGACCCAAAGTAGACACCATAAAAGTGACTGCTAAGAGAATTTCAAACCCCAATGGTAAATTGATAAATACTTGTCCCTTAGTCAACCACAGCAAAAATGGTACGACTAGCACCAATCCGCCCCGGAACAGGTTGGTAATTACTAAAACCTCTTTTTTATGCCACCGATCGACAAAGACCCCCGCCAAAGAGCCAAATAGTACCGCTGGAATCGTATTTGCAATCAGGATCGCCGATACCCAAGCACTAATACTCTGATTTTCTGACTGAAATCGACTTTCAATAATGGCAATCATCAACACCACATAGACTTTATCGGCTAGTTGCGAGAAAATCTGTCCGCTCCACAGGGTGACAAAGTTACGATTTTTGAGAACTGTAAAAAATCCCGGCTGAGGCTCTAAATTATCGGTATGTGTTTGGATCGCGGTACCGTCGCCATTTGCCGTTACTGGATCTGCTGGAATTTCTGAGCTGGCGGATCCGGTAATTGTGGCATCTGTCAATTCACTTTCTGGTACTTTGTCAAAATCAGATAATCGCATTGAGTAACGGGGTAGGGCTGTGATCGCCGCAAAAATTAAAGTTTAATGTTAAAAAGTTGATGCTGTAGATTAAACATGTTCTATGTCTTCTATTTTAAAGCGATCCGGGTGAGCGCGACAGCAGGATGCTCTGTAGCTGTACATATATTTCGTTCTAGATCTGGATGTGTCAGGTAGTTAGATTCTAAGTCAACGATAATTGCTAGTTTTAGTCTCTGACGATCGCAAAAGCTTCCTCTATGTCGGTTTGACAGCTTTTAGTGTAGCGGGTTTCGACAGCTAGTGTGGGACGGCTACTACCAATTATCTAAAAAATACCAAATTATCGATCGCACACAACGTTGCTATTTTAAAGTAGGTTGGGTTGAGAGCAACGCGAAACCCAACCTACGCAAGTTATTAAATCCTCATTCTTACTTCTTACTCCCATCTCCCATCTCCCATCTCTCTACAGATCGATCAATGCTGCCGATCGAATCTGAATGTTAAGGTGATAATGAATATATTGACGTAAGATCCTCTCAAGCCGTCTCCAGCCGCCTGCTAGCTCCAAATCTGAGATAGTTTCGAGGGTAAATCGATCGATTGCCATTTCTAGTCGATCGAGGCTAGGATCTGATAAGTGCTGGAACAAGAGTAAATCTAGTGCATTCAGGCGATAATCGACGGTAATACTCGGATCTTCTCTGGCTGTTGCTAATTCGACGATACTTCCGGCTTCGATACAAAAGCCGATTTGCCAGTTAATGGTCTGGAAATTGGGTTCGATCGCCTGTCTGGTAACATAGCAATGGTATAACTGAGGCGCAATTCCCCCCAACGCCAATAGATGAAAAATGCCCTGACACAAATGCGCGATCGCCGCAGTGCTATCGTTGAGATCGAGGTTATTTAATCTGCCTAAATGGAGCAGTAATAATTGATATAATTCCTCTTGCGGATGGTCGCTCAAAGCTTGCGCCAACACAATTTCGGCTAAATATTGACTGGCGGCTAGTTTACCTAAATCCCCGATCGATCTACCATATACAGTGAGCGTTTCTGCTTGGGTAATTTTATCTAGCGATCGACCTTTGACAATTAATAAATTATTTACCATAAATAGTGCGCTGCGTCCGCCCAAACTAGATTTGGATTTACGCGCACCAGGAACGATCGCTTTTATTAAACCACGTTCGCGGGTGAGAATTGTCAACAGTCGATCGCTTTCCCCAATTGGAATAGCTTTAAGATTGATACCTGTGGCTTTATATGTACCGCTCATAAACTAGGTAATGCTGACCGAACTCAATATACTATAGACTTTATAAGTGCCGAACCTACCGTTCGCAAGCAAATCGTCCAATTGCTGTTAACACCAGAGAAACTAGTGACTGAACAGAGAAATTTCCTCCGAAATATTTGGTACTACGCTTTACCCGGACGACAGCTCAAACCAGGGCAACTGTTTGCCAAACAATTGCTCGGCGAACCTATCGTGTTCGGACGTACTCATGCTGGCGAAGTCTTCGCACTGCGGGATATTTGTCCCCATCGCGCCGTTCCGTTAAGTTGTGGACGATTTGACGGTACTGCAATTGAATGCGCTTACCACGGCTGGCGATTTGACGAAACGGGACAATGTACGCTCATCCCGGCGTTGAATGACAACCAGGATTTAGATTTGAGTAAGTTTCAAGTTCGTCGCTATCCTGCGTGCGAATCTCAGGGCAATGTCTGGATTTATATGTCCGAGCAGGAGCGGGGGGAAGTCATCCCCAAATATCCCGTACCCGTGGTGGCTGGGTTTGAAGATGCGGTTTATCAATCTACTTATACGATGAAGTTTCCCTGCTTTATCGATCATGCTGTCGTCGGTTTGATGGATCCCGCTCACGTTCCCTTCGTCCATCGGGCATGGTGGTGGCGATCGGATGCTATTCTAACAGCAGAGATTAAAGCCTTCGATCCTTCACCCTATGGCTTTACCATGCGCCGCCATCGGCTGGAGCGACAAACTTTTTTCTATCGCTTGCTCGGCGGTGACGCAGATGTCGAAATCGCCTTCCAGCTACCGGGGGTAAGAGTCGAGCAAATTATTACCAACACCAATCGCGTCGCCAATCTCACCGTAATTACCCCAATCTCAGAGACAGAAACTGAGGTCACCACGATGTTTTATACTACCATCGGCTGGTTCAAACCGTTGCTGCCGATCCTCCAACCATTTATTACGACCTTTTTGGGACAAGATCGAGATATGGTGGTCAAACAACAAATTGGACTCAAGTACGATCCCCCATTAATGTTAATTAGGGATGCAGATACTCAAGCCAAATGGTACTACCAGTTGCGATCGGAATTCACCAAAGCCGATGCAGAAAATCGTGAATTTGTCAACCCAGTCAAGTCGCAGATTTTAAGCTGGCGCAGTTGACTGGTAAGGCTGGTTAAGATTGTTCGCGATCTACAGAACTCGAACCCATGAGCATATCTTCTAGTTCCATGCGTTGTTCCATCTGACGGAGGAAGTAGCCTGTCATCATCGCCGAACCTAAAAGATTTGCCAGGTTGTCGCGGTCTGTAGTCACTTGGACGCTGAAGCCTTCACTTGGCAACATTCCCAGTAAACCCTGAATGTTGTGAGTGATAATATCTTTTACCTGGGGGGTTGTCGCCTTAGCAATTTGGGCTAAGACTTCTGGGGATTGATGTTGAAGATACTTGAGTAATTGATTTACTTGAGCATCTTCAGATTTGCGTTCCAGAAAATCAGGATTAAATGCCATTATTACTTTAGTTAGATGGAGCGAGTTTGCGACCGATCGATCTTGAGCGATTCTCTGTTGTTAGAGGCTACGCCAACTACTCGATATAACTATCATACTGTGTTATCGAGGTGGATGACAGCGATCGAATCGCTAGTGTTATTATGCCCTCAGAACGGTTATCCGCATTCAGGCGATCGGATTTAGTTTTCAAACGGGATGCTAGCAAGCGGCTAGAGTAGGCAGCTTCAGCCAGATTGAGTGGGGAGATCCACCCCATCAGGATCGATGGTTGCGAGATCGATAGGAGTCGATTCTTCGAGATCTTTACTGACTGCGGCTACTTGTAAAATGGGTAGATCGTTGAGTTCGTAGGTACGATGAAATTTATCGGTAACTTGCAATAATGACGATCGACTTCCCGATTGACGACGTTTGCGAACGAAGCCTACCTCTACCAATTCTTGAACGTGTTGATAAGCTCCACTCCCTCGCAATTCTACCAGATCTGTTTGGGAAATCGAGCCTTTAATGGCGATCGCTGCCAGCGTTCGTAATGCACCCGTACCGATTTCGGGGGGAATCATTTTATCGATTAGAGCTTGGAATGAAGCTCTCAACTGGAGCGTATAACCAGTTGGCGTTTCGACAACTTCCAGCGCGCTATCTCGGTGCGCGTAGTCGTCCATTAACTCCATCATGGCAGTTTCCGCCGCATCGCGATCGCACCCCGCACATTCGGCAATAAAGGCAAGATCGAGAGCTTGTCCCTTGAGATACAAAATCGCTTCGATTTGGCTGGAGAGACGAAACATTCTTTAAGGGGTATGGGCTAGGGAATAGGGGATAGTGAGCTTTTTATTTAGTAAGCTGTAGAATAGGTAATATCTTAGCATCTAGGTTGCGATCGACTCTCATCTTGTCAATATTTTATGTATCTTTATAAAATTTAGAGCATCTGAACTGATGATTACTTTTGACTCGGAGATGGAAAAGTTGCCGCCCGAACGGAGAGCGAGAATTGAAGCAAGAACTAATCTTTTACGTCGAAGATCGCTAAATCTTACATATCGTCTAATTCTTCTATTACTCGTTCGCAAAATCCTTCCACACGATTGAATTCAATGCCACGCCAATAACTTGTCAATCCATCAAAAGATAAATAAAGATCGAAAAATGGATATAAATTATCGGGTTCGCTCAGAAGCAGTTGCCAGAAATCGGCGGCAATTTTTTTGTAGGTTTGTAAACATCGCTATTTCTGTAAACCAACCATGATGAATCCGAACTGACATGTTGTTTAACTAATAACGTGGCAGATCTGACAGTTTTTCCTCTAATATTGAGTTGATTTTATAGATATTTGGATTGACTTAGATCTCGATCGCATTTACTCAACCTTACTCAATAAATACCAACTCATCTGGTGCTAATGCCATTTCATCGAGAGTTTGCCAGCCTGGATTCCATTGCTTGGGATCTTTGGTGGCTTGAGCATT
>NZ_JANYJC010000285.1 GCF_025361915.1 Chamaesiphon sp. GL140_3_metabinner_50 | reverse complement strand
CAAGGGCACCTTTTCCCCTGGCTTAATAATAATGGTATCGCCTACTTTTATCCGTTCCGGTGAAACGACTTCAATCCCATTGGCTGTTTTGAGATTGGCGGCATCGGGACGAATTTCGAGTAGTGACGAAATCGAACGGCGAGATTTACTGACGGCTAATTCCTGAAATAACTCACCTATTTTGAAAAATAACATTACGCCTACAGCTTCTGGTAGCTGTTTAATCGCGATCGCGCCAACAGTGGCGATTGTCATCAGGAAGTTTTCATCAAATACTTGTCCGCGTAAAATATTTCGTCCCGCAGTAGTTAATACCGTCCAGCCACTCAATAAGTAAGCTGGAATAAATACTAAATATGCCCCGATCGATAATGGTGTTGCGTTTAATTGTTTCTCAAAGACAGAACCTATTATAAACAACGTAATTACGACCCCGACTAATAGACCTTCACGCTTTAAGTCAACCTCTCCCCCACCATGATTATGCCCGTCGTCTTCGTCGCCATCATCATGGCTACTATGGTCGTGGCTGCTGTGGTCGTGGTTGCTATGGTCTTGACTATTATGGTTGTGGCTGCTGTGGTCGTGGCTGCTCTGTTTAGCTGGAGATTTAGACTTCTCTGCGCCGATGGTATAACCTAACGCCGTCACTCGTTGTTTAATATCGGCTTCACTTACCCGTGCTGGATCGTAAGTGACAATCATCCTCCCAGTTGCTACTACCACAGATATCTCAGCTACCCCTGCTAGCTTCTCTACAGCACCTTCAATCTTCATCGCACAGCTCGTGCAGTCCATCCCACCAACTTGCATCCGTTGGGTTTTGAGCGCGGGTACTTGAGTCATATCTGTTGTGGCTAATATCGAACTAATATCTTAAATTGTAGACCAAAATCACAATGCCTGAAAGTATATTCAGGTATAGAACGATTCTCATTATTGCCGCTATAATTTAAGGAGAGCGGAAAGTGCGGTCTTGGGGTTTCCCCAAGTGGAGCACCTTTACAAGACAGTTAATCTTCTTCAACTAGACTTTTCATGACCGAGCAGGAATATTCAAGTAAATCGATTCTGCCTTGCAGACACTCCGTGAACGACGATGCCCAGGTACCCAGTTGTGACGAGCGATTGGTGCATTTAGATAATGTCCGTCAACTGCAACTAGACATCTTGCCAATGGCTGAAGCCCAACGTCGGGCAGAACTATTTAATGTTTTGGCAGATCCCAATCGGTTGCGGTTGCTTTCAGCATTAGCCAACCAAGAATTGTGCGTCTGCGATTTGGCTGCGGGTTTGAAAATGGGTGAATCGGCGGTATCTCACCAGTTGCGGGTATTGAAATCGATGCGAATGGTCAATTATCGCAAGGAAGGGCGAAATGTTTACTACAGTTTGGCAGATAGTCAGGCGATCGAATTATATCGATCGATTTCAGCACAGTTATTTTCTGCACCGCTACTTTAAAATCTCAACTAACTCTTAGCGGTCAAGCAGATCTGACTCAATGGGTAATCACCAATGAAGAATCAACAATAAAATTATTGTTAATTCTTCACTACTTAACTTACTTGCGAGGGGCAATTTTAGGCATACTACATTCGCTACCGCAATCGCAACCACTGGCACATTTACCGCAACCACAATCAGCCGCAAAAGCAGCTCCAGCAGTAACAGCGGCAATAGCTATAGCGGCTACTGTCGATCGAACAATATTTTTAACGTTCATAAGTACATTTTGATTAGGTACACTGCAATCATAAACTCTCTAGTTAGCCTGAGAGTTAAAAAGTACATTTAAACTATTTAGAAATTAAATGGAAGACTGAAAAATGCTGAAAATTGGCGATCTCAAACAACGGACGGGGGTGAAAGTGAGTACCTTGCGTTACTATGAAAATCGGAGTTAGATTGAGATTGCGTACCGAACGTTAAAACAGGCGATCCAGAAGTAACGTCTTAACGGTTGAGCCACCCCGAAAATGTCTGAATTAATAACCAGCTATTCAACCCGACAATGATTGTTGCCACTGCATAAGCCAGCACCTTGAGCCAAGTAGGATTGACAAACTCGCCCATCAAATTGCGATCGCTAGTGAACATAATTAGTGGAATTACCGCAAACGAAAGCTGTAACTCAGAATTACCTGACTCAGAATCAGCAGACTCGTAGTACTACCTTCCCCGAACCAGATAATCGTCAGTAATGCTGGTACGATCGCCACCAGTCGAGTCAACAAGCGACGCAGCCAAGGTTTCACTCGCAGGTGGAGAAATCCCTCCATCACAATTTGTCCCGCCATCGTTGCTGTTAAAGTTGAATTTTGCCCAGAGGCTAATAATGCGATTGCAAAAATAGCACTAGCCGGAGCGATACCCAACATCGGCGATAATAACTTATAAGCATCCTGAATTTCAGCGACATCTTGCTTACCCGAAAAGTGGAACACTGCCGCTGCTAAAATTAAAATTGCCGAGTTGATAAATAACGCTAAAGATAAAGCAAATGTGGAATCGATCGTCCCAAACTTAATCGCTTCCCACTTCTTTTCTGGGGTATCTTCCCAATTGCGAGTTTGGACGATCGATGAATGTAGATAGAGATTGTGCGGCATCACTGTCGCGCCTAAAATGCCGATCGCAATATACAATGCCTCTGGATTTCTGACTACTTCTACTTGCGGAATATAGCCGCCGAGAATACCGCCCAAATTGGGTTTGGCAAAGATTAATTCAGCGACAAAACAA
>NZ_JANYJC010000110.1 GCF_025361915.1 Chamaesiphon sp. GL140_3_metabinner_50 | reverse complement strand
TACCAACTGGTAGTATTCCACTTCTTAATCGGCATCTTCTGTTACATGGGTCGTGAGTGGGAACTTTCCTACCGCTTAGGTATGCGTCCTTGGATCTGTGTTGCTTACTCCGCTCCAGTAGCAGCAGCAACCGCAGTATTCTTAATCTACCCAATCGGACAAGGTTCATTCTCTGACGGTATGCCTTTGGGTATCTCCGGAACGTTCAACTTCATGATCGTCTTCCAAGCAGAGCACAACATCTTAATGCACCCTTTCCACATGCTCGGCGTAGCTGGAGTATTTGGTGGTTCGTTATTCTCCGCAATGCACGGTTCGTTAGTAACTTCCAGCTTAGTTCGTGAAACAACCGAAGTTGAAAGCCAAAACTACGGTTACAAATTCGGACAAGAAGAAGAAACTTACAACATCGTTGCAGCACACGGCTACTTCGGTCGCTTAATCTTCCAGTACGCATCATTCAACAACAGCCGTTCCTTGCACTTCTTCCTAGCTGCATGGCCTGTAGTCGGCATCTGGTTCACATCCTTGGGCGTAAGCACAATGGCCTTCAACCTCAACGGTTTCAACTTCAACCAATCAGTTGTCGATGCACAAGGTCACGGCATCAACACCTGGGCGGACATCATCAACCGTGCTAACCTCGGTATGGAAGTAATGCACGAAAGAAATGCACACAACTTCCCTCTTGACCTAGCTGCTGGTGAAGCTACTCCTGTTGCTCTAACTGCTCCTGCTATCAACGGTTAATATCGGTTTGATTCAGGTCGGAACAGCCCCCTCACAGTTGTGAGGGGGCTTTTAAAGCATAGGAAAGCGTAGACTATTTGTAATTATGTCTAGATTTTGTTACAATATTTAACAATAAATAGTAGATTTAGAGCGATCGACTCAGCCCAACTTTAGAACGTGGATTCGATCGGACTGAGATCGACAGGTAGTACAGCCACGTTTGTGCAGCGTCTCTGGGAGAAAACTAACAATGAATACGGATGAGTTGCTCGGACGATACGACAATGGAGAGCGAGACTTTAAGCTCACAAATTTATCAGATGCCTGTTTGACTGAAAGATGTTTGGCAAGAATCGACCTAAGCCAATCTCAACTTGCTAACGCCAATCTGTGGGGATCTAATTTACAATGCGCGAATTTGTCAGCCGCAGTATTGACTAGAGCCAATTTATGGCGATCGAATTTAGCCAGTGCTAGCTTGATGTCTGCTAATCTCAACGAAGCAACCTTAATCAGGGCAATTTTAATCGATATCGATGCCCATCGCGCATCTTTGAGCAGAGCCGATCTCCGATTGGCAGATTTGCAAGGAGCCAATCTCCGCCAAGTCAATCTCGTCGGTGCGGATCTGCGCTATGCCAACCTTACGGGTGTAGATTTTTCAGGCGCAAATCTGAGTCGTGCGAATCTGACTGGTGCGACGCTAGATCGGGCAAATCTTTGCGGTGTAAAATTCGATCGGGCAATTTTTGATAATATTAACCTCAGTAGTGTGTCGTTAATTGGTGTAGATTTGACCCAAGTCGATCTTCGTTATGCAATTTTGAAATAAACAGCGTAGATTCACGGTGAGACGGGAGCATTCCACTTGTTTAGCGTAGGTTAATTGCCCTCATCCCCAGCTCTTCTCCCTCAGGAGAAGGGAGCCAGATTTAAAGATATGTAGGCTCAGTTGCTCCCCAGTGAGACTAGCGAGGGAACAACTTCCTTCCTGTACTCGGATCGAAAATAAATAGCCATTCTAGTGATAATGCGATCGTTAATTGCTTACCCAGCAACGTGCGAGATTCGCCTGAATTTTTTTCGATCCAGTTGGGTGTTGCTAGCAAATTTATATTGGTAGAGGTACCGTTAATTTGCGCCTTAACTAGGGTTTCTCGACCTTGAGATTCGATGCCTCTAATAGTTGCAAATAGAGCATCTGGAGTCGAATTTGGGCAGATAGTTAAGTATTCAGCTCGAATGCCTAAATCTAAGCCTTGTCCGCTGCGTAACTGTAATTGGGACGTTAATTCTGCGGGACAAGCAATCTGACTATTGCCGATTTGCCAGATCCCATTTTGATAGATTGCTGGAATAATGTTCATCGGTGGCGAACCGATAAAAGTTGCCACCATCCGATCGACTGGATGATGGTATATTTCATCTGGAGTACCAATTTGTTTGATATATCCGCGATCGAGAACGACGATCCGATCGGCAAGCGTCATTGCTTCGGTACAATCGTGAGTGACATAAATTGTCGTAATGCCAACTTGTTGGTGCAGTTGTTTTAATTCGGCACGAGTACTATCGCGCAACCCCGCATCGAGATTCGATAGTGGCTCATCTAATAAAAATACCTGCGGAGATCTGGCAATGGCGCGACCGAGTGCGACACGTTGCTGCTGTCCGCCAGATAATTGTTTGGGCTTGCGATCGAGTAACATATCGATCTGTAACGATTTTGCCACATCTATAACTCGCCGTTCGATCGTCGATTTATCCATCCCGCGCATTTGCATCCCAAATGCCAAATTTTCAGCCACACTCATGTGGGGGTAAAGGGCATAATTTTGAAATACCATCGCCACATCGCGCTGTCTGGCGGGTACCTGGTTTACCAATCGATCGCCGATGTAGATATTACCACTAGTCGCCGTCTCTAATCCAGCAATAATGCGGAGTAACGTCGATTTACCGCATCCAGATGGCCCGACTAATACCCAAAATTCGCCATCGGGAATCTCTAGCGAAATATCATCCACCCCAATAAATCGCTGCTCTGACGCGGCTGCGTTACTGGCAAATTTACGGCTGATTTGTTCGAGTTTGACACTAGACATAGAGAGTAAGGAGTAGGAAGTAAGGAGTAAGAAGTAAGGAGTAAGGAGTAAGGAGTCTTGGATTTTCCCCTATTCACCATTTACTATCCCCTATTCACCATGTACTATCCCCTATTCACCATTTACTATCCACTATCCACTATTCACCATTCCTTATTCCCTATTCCCTATTCCCTATCCCAAGGCGATCGCAATTACCGAACGCAACAGTACCCGCGATCGGCTACAATTATTCATAGATATTTACAAAGATTAGTAAATTTCCACCGTCTAGATCGGATCGTATTCGAGTACTAACTCCACAATTTATGAGCATTCCCATTCGTAACGTAGCCATCATCGCGCACGTAGACCACGGTAAAACCACCCTTGTTGATGCACTTTTAAAACAATCCGGTGTTTTCCGCGAAGGGGAGGACGTGCCGATTTGTGTGATGGACTCCAACGACATCGAGCGCGAGCGTGGAATCACAATTTTATCTAAAAATACCGCCGTCAAGTACAAAGAGACATTAATTAATATCATCGATACCCCCGGACACGCCGACTTCGGTGGTGAAGTCGAGCGGGTATTGGGCATGGTTGATGGCTGTATCCTGATTGTCGATGCTAATGAAGGGCCAATGCCCCAAACTCGCTTCGTGCTGAAAAAAGCCCTAGAAAAGGGTTTACGACCGATTGTAGTTGTCAATAAGATCGATCGCGAACAAGCATCGCCCCACGTAGCAGTGGATAAAGTCTTAGACTTATTCCTCGAACTCGGTGCTGATGACGACCAGTGCGACTTCCCTCACCTGTTTGCTTCGGGAATCGGTGGTTATGCCCAGAACGATATGGAAACCAAAGGTACCGATATGGTGCCGATGTTTGAGGCGATCTTACGCCATGTTCCACCCCCAATCGGCGACTCCGATAAGCCCTTGCAACTGCAAGTTACCACCCTCGATTATTCAGATTATTTAGGTCGGATCGTAATTGGTAAAATCCACAACGGCACCATTACAATGGGTCAGCAAGCCGCGCTGATTAAAGAAGATGGTTCGATAGTCAAAACGCGGATTACCAAGCTCTTGGGCTTCGATGGCTTGAAGCGGATCGAAATTCCGAGTGCGACTGCGGGTAACATCGTGGCGGTAACTGGATTTGCCGATGCCAATATCGGGGAAACGATTACCTGTCCTAGCGAGCCAATGGCTCTACCCATGATTAAAGTAGACGAACCTACTTTGCAGATGACATTCTGTGTGAATGATTCGCCGTTTGCGGGTACCGAAGGCAAAAACGTCACCTCGCGCCAAGTTCGCGACCGACTATTCCGCGAGTTGGAAACTAACGTCGCCCTGCGCGTTGAAGAAACCGATGAAGCCGATAAATTTGCAGTAGCTGGACGCGGAGAACTTCACCTCGGTATTCTGATTGAGAATATGCGTCGGGAAGGATTTGAATTCCAAGTCTCCCAGCCTCAAGTAATTTACCGCGAAGTTGGCGGTCAAAAGTGCGAACCATTTGAATTACTCGCTCTCGATGTCCCTGAAGAAGCCGTCGGTAGCTGTATCGAACGTCTCGGTCAACGCAAGGGTGAAATGCAGGATATGGTCGTGGGGATGAACGGTCGTTCTAACCTCGAATTCGTCGTTCCCGCACGCGGTTTGATCGGTTTCCGGGGTGAATTCATGCGGATGACGCGCGGTGCTGGGATTATGAATCACAGTTTCCTCGAATACCGTCCGACTTGTGGCGATATTTCCGCTCGTCGGAATGGCGTACTGATTTCCTTTGAAGAAGGTACGGCGACAGACTACGCACTGATGGGTGCTGAAGATCGCGGGACGTTCTTTATTAAGCCTGGTACTAAGGTTTATAAAGGAATGATCGTCGGTGAAAACAACCGTCCGCAAGATCTAGAACTGAATATCTGTAAGAGCAAGCAACTTACCAACCACCGCGCCTCTGGTGGGGAAGAATTGGTACAGTTGAAAACTCCGATCGATATGACGCTCGAACGCGCTCTAGAATATATCAGTGGCGATGAGTTGGTCGAAGTTACTCCTCTATCGATTCGGTTGCGGAAGATTAGCAAGAAGTTAGCTCGACGTTAAGTTAGAAGGCTATTTGCTCCTTT
>NZ_JANYJC010000268.1 GCF_025361915.1 Chamaesiphon sp. GL140_3_metabinner_50 | reverse complement strand
GTCCCCTCGTCTTACCGTCCCCTCGTCCGCATCTCCGTACTCCCAACTCCCATCTCAAAGAATGAGTAAAATGCTCAAGATTCTAGAAATCGGCAACCCGGTTTTACGGCAAAAATCGACGGCAATTGCCAATATTACCGATCCAGAACTCGATGGTACGATCGCAGATCTGATGGCTACTTGTGATGCGGCAAATGGTGTCGGTATTGCGGCTCCGCAAGTGGCTTCATCCGTGCGGTTATTTATCGTTGCTTCGCGTCCGAGTCCGCGCTATCCTCACGCACCGACAATGGCACCCACAGCGATGATTAATCCCCAAATCGTCGATCGATCTGGGGAGCTGGTTTCGGGTTGGGAAGGCTGTTTGAGCGTACCGGGTTTGCGCGGTTCTGTGTTGCGAGATCGAGCGATCGAAGTCAAGTACCTCACCCGACATGGTGAATTGGTGCATCAAGAACTAACTGATTTTGTCGCCCGAATTTTTCAACACGAACTCGATCATTTAGATGGAATTTTATTTCCCGATCGAGTATCTAATTCTACAGATTTAATTACCGAAGCCGAATACATGAAAATCGTTTTCGATTAGTAAACAATTATCTCGCACCAGTACTAAAAAATCTAAACGTTACTAAAAAGCACCCAAAATTTAGCGTAGCGATCGCCATTGCGCCTAGTAGCAAACCTTTACTGAACCCTTTGACTCGGCGTTTAATCGACCACCACAACAGCGGTAAAACATAAATTAATTGAATCGCGCCGATCGTAAACACTACCGACATAAATATCGGTGAGAATGTATTTAGTAATAACGCAATAAAAATAATTAGGATATCGATCCCAAAAACGGTAACAGTTCCAACGATCGCATCGCCGATATGAGACTTTTTCAGAATTGGGATTTTAGCCATCACAGTATTTTTAAATAGGATCTCCTGATGTCTATTGACACTTTCTACATCTCAGCAGAAGGTAATGACATAGACATAAGCGATCGCACACAGGCGACCGGGTACTTGTTGCAAAGGCTCATGAATAGTAATCTTAACAGACTACACTACCACTATTTAAAGATTCATTTAATAATCAGCTTATTTACCTAAATTGCGTTTGAGGTTTTCTAGCTCTTCATCGGCTTCCCACCGCCGAAATTGAGCATCTAGTGGATCGGCAAAATCGCGGCTACTTGTATAATTACTTGCCGACCCCCAACTACTCGTACTACTTTCTGTTGCAGCACGAGCGCGGGTCGCTTGTGCCGCAGCAGCTTTAGCTTTGACTTCAACTCGGCGAGTTTTAATAGTTTTTAATAGCTCCTGAGCCTGGGTTTCCCGCTCTTTTAAGCCTTTCATTTTGCCCCAAAGTTGGTTCCCTTGGGGCAAGAGGGCATTAACCCGCTCTTGGGCTGCTGTAGCCAGATCCGATCGTCCGGCAGCAGTGGCTTTTTGGACGCGATCGTACCAATTTTTGATTTCTTGAGCCGTATTCAGAATTTCTTGCTCGGCTTGTTTTTCTTGCGCGTTTAAGTCAACAATTAGCTGCATGGTATCAGTTTCTTGTTGGGCTAATTGTTCGCCAATTACCTGTAATTCTAAGTGCGGATTTTTAATCAAAAAGTCATCGATTTGACTTTCCAAGAACCGCTTCATATCTTCGATTAGACCCATTTTTTCTAAGTAAGGAGTAAGGAGTAAGAAGTATATCAATAGCCAAGATTGTTAGGACGTTTTCTAATTAGTCCGCGTAGGCGGACTTTGCACCACGAGCGGCGATTTCAATCGCTGGAGTGTCCTAACCGCCAAGGCGGTTATATGGAAAATCCCCTCCAGGGAGGGGTGCCCGTAGGGCTACTGGTCGGGTCACCCGCCCAGTGGGGTGGGTAGATCTTCGCTAAAACCTAAAGCCTAAAGCCTAAAACTTTTGCCCAACATCGATCGAGCGAATTTCGCCGCCTTTTCTTTTGATGGTGATTTCACCTTTGGATACAGCGAGTAAAGACCAGTCGCTGGTGCCGATTTTTTGACCGAGATCGACTGTTTTATTTTGACGATCGATCTGAAAAATAGCTCCCGGACGCTTGCCATCGGGTAAGGTTTTGACTAGGGAAATTGGGGTTTTGAGAATCCGAGGGGTTGCTTTAGCCGCAACGATGGCGGTTTTTACAGGGATCTGGGTGGCTGGGACGATCGGATTGGCGGTAAAGGGGACGGCTTGCGGAGTTGGGGCAGTAGCCACCGGATTAGTAACTGGTGCAGTTGGTGTAGCTGCTACTGGCGCACGCTCGGCTGTTTCTATTTTAGCGATCGATTGACGCAGGTAGTCGGCAAATTTGGCATCGGCGGGAGCAACCCGTGGCGATTGGAAGGGGAGCCAGCTCGTATCGATATTTTGGGGCAGCGCGATTTTTTGTTCGCGCACTAGCCAGGTACCGATGCCAGCCGCCGCAACTGAGGTAATGCCAATCCCGATGAAAGCTTTAAGCCACATTGGCATCGAGCGTTTTGGTTTGGGTGTGGCGGTTGGGGGTGCATCGATGCCTGTAGATCCTGCCGCTGGGGCGAATTGCGCTTGGGGTGGCACAGAATAGCGATCGTCTGTAGATGCGGGAGCGGGCGAATAAGTGTTCTGTTGAGCCGAACGTGCTGCGGCGGCGGAATTATTAGTACTCAGATCGTCGCTGAGTAATTCATCGATATCGGCAAATAGTCGATCCATCGATCGATCGGCGTGAGCGTTGACTTTGGCGAGGATGTCGCGATTTTGGGGCGATTCGGATTGGGGGATTGCCGGGTTGCTATCGCTCATTTTTTAGGAAGGGGGATTAGGGATTAGGGATTAGTTTACCGCAATCTATTTCTTCTCGTTGGGTTGAAATTACTGCATCCGATCGATCGTCCGGTATTGAATTGCTTCAGCGATATGTGCGGGTTCGATATTATCGGCATCTGCTAAATCGGCGATCGTTCTGGCGACTTTAATAATTCGATCGCTGGCTCTAGCCGACAATCCTAATTTCCGAATGGCAGTTTCTAATAATTGCCGACAGCTATCGTCGAGCGGACACCAGGTTCGCAATTCTTTACTTTGCATTTGGGCATTACAGACAATGCTCGGTACCGCTGCAAATCTTTGAGTGGCTTTATCGCGGGCGGCTTGGACGCGGGGGCGAACTGTTGCCGAATTTTCACCTGTAGGTCGATCGGTAATCTCTGTTGGTTTGAGCCGATTTACCGCCACCTGGAGGTCGATTCGATCCATTAGGGGGCCAGAAAGCTTTGCCCAATATTGCTCGCGCTGACGGGGATTACAGGTACAAGCTTGAATTGTATCTCCATAATAACCGCAGGGGCACGGGTTGGTACTAGCGACGAGGGTAAATTGGGCGGGGAAGGAGACAGACTGGCGGGTACGAGAGATAGTTACGTGTCCATCTTCTAGTGGTTGACGGAGAAATTCCAGCACATCGCGCTTAAATTCGGTCAGCTCGTCGAGAAATAATACGCCGCGATGGGCGAGGGAAATTCCGCCAGGACGCGGAAAACTGCCGCCACCGACTAGCGCGGGGCCAGATGCCGAATGATGTGGGCTACGATAAGGCCTGTCGCAGACTAAAGATCCGCGTTCTTTAAGTAAGCCAGCAACGGAATGAATTTGGGTCACTTCTAGTGCTTCGGCAAAGCTCAACGGGGGGAGGATACCGGGCAACCGCCGCGCTAGCATCGTTTTCCCGCTCCCTGGGGGGCCGACAAAAATTAGATTGTGCCCGCCCGCTGCGGCGATTTCTAGGGCGCGACGGGCGTGGGCTTGACCTTTGACATCGTGCAGATCGGCACAGTCTAGCTGCGGTTGGACTAATTTACCTGTAATATCTACCTTAACTGGCTCGAACCCTTCGGGATGGTTCAGAAAAGCGACAACTTCAGCCAGATCGTTTAAACCATACACCTGTAAACCTTGGACGACAGCCGCCTCATAAGCATTCGCCGCTGGCACTACCAATCCAGTAATGCCCATCTTCTGCGCTGCTGCGGCGATCGATAGTACTCCCGTAACCGCCCGTAAACTGCCATCTAAGGACAGTTCGCCTAAAAATAGGTAATCCCCTAATAACTCTCCATTCACCTGCCCTGATGCGGCGAGAATGCCCACACAGATGGGTAAATCGAAGCTCGGCCCTTCCTTGCGTAAATCTGCGGGCGTAAGGTTAATCACAATCCGGCGGACTGGATAGGCGGAGCCAGCATTTTTAATAGCGGTTTTGACACGCTCTTTGCTCTCTTGCACCGCTGCATCGGGCAACCCGACGACGGTAATTGCTGGCAAGCCATTAGCGACATCGACTTCTACGCCTACTTTAACCGCCTCGATGCCGATAATTGTCGCACTCCAAATTCTGGCTAACACAGCGAATTTTCCCGTTACTCTCTAAATCATTGTGCTTAGTAAACCATGAGACTACAGCAGATAACAACGATCGAATGTCGCGAATTTAGGCGTTAGGCGTTAGGCTTTAGGCTTTAGGTTTTGGGTTTTAAGTAGATCGGCATAACTAAATACAAAATCCTCCGGAGGGTGGGCACTGCTGCTGGGCGGGTGACCCGCCCAATCCACCACATAGGTTTCAGGCGATTTACATCTAAATTTGTGTCCAGCTACTTAGATGTTTGGTGTGAGTGCCATTGTAAAGTTTTGTGCTAAGTTTTGATTAGTGCTTGTTTGTGCAAAGACCTGAGAGACTTCACAAACTTCAGCCAATAGTAACAAGACTTTTCTCTAACCCCCCAACACCTAATACCTAATACCTAACACCTAACACCTAATTATGAATTTGTCTTCACTAATCCTTACTGCGCTTGCCGTTGGCATGATGTTTGGGACGATCTTAAATACGACATTTCCAATGGCGATCGTACCGTTGGATCGCTATTTATTGGCACCGATTGGGGCGGGATTTTTGCGGATCATTCAGTTTGTAGTGGTACCGCTGATTTTTTCATCGTTGATTCTGGGTGTCAATCGGATTCAGGGTACGGGGCAAGTGGGTAGATATGTATTGAAGTTGATGACTTGCTATGTAGTCACCAGTTTTATCTCGCTCTGTATTGGGATGGGAGTGGCAGTATTTTTACAACCTGGTGCAGGAATAACCGGATTTGAGATTCCCCCCGCTAGTGAGGCTACCGCAGTTCCCGATTCGATCGATTGGTTGGTGAGTTTAATTCCCACTAATCCATTAGGCGCGCTCAGTAGTGGAAATTTACTCCAAATTATTTTCTCGGCGGCGTTATTCGGTACCGGAATTCAAATGGCGCAGGCTCAAGCCAAGCCATTTGTAGAGCTATTAGAAAGTATCTATGTTATTAGCGAAAAGGTGCTAGCGGTGATTTTATATGCGGCACCTGTGGGGGTCTTCGCATTGATTAGTTCGACGATCGCTACGCAAGGATTAGGATTGATCGTGCGGCTATCTTGGTACGTGCTGGGTTTATTAATTGCGACGTTAATTATGGCGAGTTTTTATCTGATTGTATTGACCTTAATTAAAGCCGAACCTGGTAAATTCTTCCGCAGTCTGATTCCATCTTTCTTCCTGGGATTCGGTACAGCTAGCTCTAATGCCGTGCTGCCGATGGTATTGAAAAACATGCAAGAAGACTATGGCTTGCGATCGGAAATTGCCAGTTTTGCATTACCATTAGGGACGGCACTAAAACGCGATGGTGCAACAATTCTCCAGGGGTTTAATGCGATTTTTATCGCCCAGATCTATCAAATTCCCCTGACACCATCGCTATTATTTTCGATCGGACTCAGTAGCTTTTTGGTTTCCTTTAGTACCCCCGGCGTACCGGGTTCGGCTTTAGTAACAATGGCGACGGTACTATCGGCTGCGGGATTACCATTAGAAGGAATTGCCATCGTCGCGGGTATCGATCGGTTGACAGATGGGTTTAAAACGGTGCTAAATGTAGTGGGAAATAGTAGTAATGCCATTCTCTTGAGCATGTGGGAACCCGCTCCCATCGCACCACCAATTGCGACACCTCAATTGGCGGTTGCACCAGTGCGCGAGTCGGAAGCAAGACATTAGACTTTCATTCAGGCAATAGGGAATAGGTGGGGATCGGAAATTTTAGCTACCGCCGCATCCCACATCTAGGCGAATCAGGATTGTGAGGATGTTCAAGATTTTCAGGATTGGGGTGTTGGCGGGTGTCAGAAATAATTAACATAGCACTTGCCATATCGGTTAGGACACAAACCCGATTATTCCAGTAATCTAAATCCTCTTAATCTCAACCATCGCCGCATCCCATAAACAACCTAATCCTCTTAATCTCAACCATCGCCGCATCTCAAAAACAACCTAATCCTGTTAATCCTAAAATCCTCTAAATCCTGATTCTCATGATGGGATTGTGGGAGAATGCTAGAAATGCCAGCGTGGATTCTTCATGGACAAAGATACGACCCCCATTCCTTCAGTTAATCAAGACGAGATAAATAACATCCTTTGGCGGGCTTGTGATACCTTTCGGGGTACGATCGATGCTAGCGAGTACAAAAACTATCTCCTAGTAATGCTCTTCGTGAAGTACGTTAGCGACTCGTGGACGGAACATTACGCGCAATTACAGGAACAGTATGGGGATGATAGGGAGCGGATTCTGCGGCGGTTGGAGCGAGAGCGGTTTGTATTGCCGCCTGATTGTCGGTTTGATGATGTGTATACCAAGCGGAATGATACCAACCTCGGCGAGGTAATTAATAAGGCATTGGAGCAGATTGAGGAAGCGAATAAACTCAAGCTGGCGGGAGTATTTCGGAATATCGATTTTAATAGTGAGGCAAATTTAGGGCAAACGCGGGAGCGGAATACCCGCCTGAAGATGCTGCTGGAAGATTTTGCCAATCCGAAACTAGATTTGCGCCCTTCCCGCATCGGCAATCTCGATATTATCGGCAATGCTTACGAGTACCTGATTGCCAAATTCGCCGCTGGAGCGGGGAAGAAAGCGGGGGAATTTTACACGCCTGGAGAAGTGTCGGAACTAATGGCGGAACTCGTCGCACCCCAACCAGGCGAACGCATCTGCGATCCTACCTGCGGCTCCGGTTCCCTGTTGATCAAATGCGCCAACTATATCCGCCGTCAGGGAAGCGATAACTATAGCCTGTTTGGGCAAGAGAATACGGGCGGCACTTGGGCACTCGCCAAGATGAATATGTTTCTCCACGGCGTAGATAGTGCGCGGGTAGAGTGGGGCGATACGATTCGCAATCCCAAGCTGTTGGAAAATGATAAGCTGATGCGGTTTGAAGTAGTAGTCGCCAATCCACCCTTCAGTCTCGATAAATGGGGCGCAGATGATGTGGCAGCCGACAGATTCAAACGCTTCAATCGGGGCATTCCACCCAAGGGAAAAGGCGATTTTGCGTTTATATCCCACATCGTCGAAACCATGAGCCTAGAGCGCGGCAGAGTAGCGGTAGTCGTGCCCCACGGCGTATTATTTCGGGGCAGCAGTGAGGGCAAGATTCGCCAACAATTAATCGCCGAAAATCTCCTCGATGCGGTAATTGGTTTACCGAGCAATCTGTTCTTCGGCACGGGCATTCCAGCGGCAGTATTGATATTCAAACGGAATAAACCCGACAACAAGGTGCTATTTATCGATGGCAGTCGGGATTATGCCGATGTGAAAACTCAAAACAATCTCAGAGCAGCAGATATCGCCAAGATTGTCGCGGCATACCAGCAGCGGGAAACCGTGGAGAAGTACGCTTATGTGGCGGGGTTTGATGAGATTCAGGAGAATGATTTTAATCTGAATATTCCTCGGTATGTAGATACGTTTGAGGAGGAAGCGGAGATCGACATTGGGGCAGTGCAGGTGGAGATCGATGGTTTGGAGGAGGAGTTATCTAAGGCGAAGTTTCGGATGGCTGGGTATCTTGAGGAGTTGGGCTTATGATTCCTGATGGGTGGAAACGAAAAAGTCTTGGGGAGATTGCAGATATTAGTTCTGGCAGTACTCCATTAAGACAAAAAGACGAATATTGGAATGAAGGAACTATCCCTTGGGTTACAACTGGAGAAATTGACTATCAAATCATTGAATCAGCAAAAGAGAAAATTACCGAACTGGCATTAAAAGAATGCTCCTTGAAAATATACGATCGAGGAACGATTCTCATGGCAATGTATGGACAAGGAATCACAAGAGGTCGTATAGCATTACTAGGAATAAATGCAACAACTAACCAAGCCTGTTGTGCAATTAGTGTGGATTCAATTGCAGACACAAAGTTTATTTATTTCCAGCTTGAGCATTTATATCAAGAAATACGAAAATTAGGACATGGCGGAAATCAGCAAAATCTTAATGGTCAAATAATTAAGCAAATTCCCATTATGTTTCCGCCGCTTTCAGAGCAGTGTAAGATTGCGGAGATACTTGGGGTTTGGGATGAGCCGATCGATCTGCTGGAGAAGTTGATTGGGAGGGTTCGATCGCGCAAGCAGGGGCTGATGCAGCAGTTATTGACTGGTAAGAAACGTTTTAAGGAATTTGAGGGTAGCGAGTGGAATAAGTACAAACAAAGTCAAATTGCTCATTTTTACAATGGACGAGCTTACAAACTATCTGAATGGGAAGAATATGGTACTCCTGTAATCAGATTGCAAAACCTTACAGGTACAGGAAAGAATTTTTACTACTCTAATCTTGAACTTCCCGAATATCAATATGTGAATTCAGGTGATTTACTCTATATGTGGTCAGCTACTTTTGGACCGCATATTTGGCAAGGAGAAAAAGCAATCTATCATTATCATATTTGGAAGGTAGTATGTGATGATAATTTATTAAGCAAGAACTTTTTCTACTTTTTACTAGATTTCGAGACTCAGCAAAAGATGAGTAAATCTAACGGAATGGGAATTCTGCACATAACTAAATTCACAATGGAATCCACACAAGTAATATTACCATCACTTCCAGAACAGGAAAAGATTGCTGCTGTGCTGTCTGCTGCCGATGAAGAGATATCAACCCTAGAAAAACAA
>NZ_JANYJC010000240.1 GCF_025361915.1 Chamaesiphon sp. GL140_3_metabinner_50 | reverse complement strand
ATAAATTCGTTCTAGCAGGCTGAAGGATAGTGGATTTATTTCTCTGAAAAAAAACATTCAATCTCTCGGTAAATAGATATTTTAATAATCGCAACTCATTATACTGTTTATTTGTGCAATTATTTTCGTCTAAGTACTTATGTCAGTCCGCGAAGGCGGACTTTGAATCATCAGCCCCGATTTTAATCGGTGGCGTTCCTCGAATGAAGCAATTATCCTTATCCCGAACTCACGTTGAATTAGTTGAATTCAAGTGGCGGACACGCGATCGCAGTTATACTAAACTAGTTGAATTCAAGTGACGGACAAGTGATCGAACGTTATACGCTGCCCGAAATGGGTGAAATTTGGACGGATGCTTATAAATTTCAAACTTGGCTCCAAGTAGAAATTGCCGTCTGTGAAGCTCAAGCAGAATTAGGACATATTCCTCAAGCGGCTGTCGATGAGATTAAGGCTAAAGCGAAATTTGATGTCGATCGGATTTTAGAGATCGAAGCTGAAGTCCGTCATGATGTGATTGCATTTCTCACCAATGTTAACGAATACGTCGGTGCGGCTGGGCGATATATCCATCTGGGGATGACTAGCTCGGATGTGCTCGATACCGCGCTGGCTTTGCAAATGGTGGCGAGTACCGATATTCTGTTAGCACGGTTAGAAGATACGATTCAGGCGATTCGCTATCAAGCCCAAAAACATCGCTATACAGTCACGATCGGACGATCGCATGGAATCCACGCCGAACCGATTACTTTTGGCTTTAAATTAGCGGGTTGGCTAGCTGAAATGTTGCGGAATCGCGATCGATTAGTGCGCGTGCGCCAAACTATTGCAGTTGGTAAAATTTCTGGTGCTGTCGGTACCTATGCCAATATCGAACCGCGTGCGGAAGCGATCGCCTGTCAGAAGCTAGGATTGACTCCAGACACTGCTTCTACTCAAGTAATCTCTCGCGATATTCATGCTGAATTCGCCCAGGTGCTGGCTCTGCTCGGTGCGAGTATGGAGCGATTTGCCGTTGAGATTCGGAACCTGCAACGCACTGATGTATTAGAAGTCGAAGAATTCTTTTCCAAAGGGCAAAAAGGCTCTTCGGCAATGCCCCACAAGCGCAATCCCATTCGTTCCGAACGGTTGACAGGCATGGCGCGAATCTTGCGTGGGAACGCGATCGCTGCCCTAGAGAACGTCGCTTTATGGCACGAACGAGACATTTCGCATAGTTCGGTCGAACGTGTCTGTATGCCCGATTCTTGCATCATTACGCATTTCATGTTGGTGGAGACTACCAATCTGATTAAGAACCTGTTGATTTATCCCGAAAACATGGCGCGGAATCTCAACTGTTATGGTGGGGTTGTCTTCAGTCAAGGCGTATTACTAGCCTTAGTGGGTAAAGGATTGAACCGGGAAGAAGCATATGCGATCGTCCAATCGAATGCGATGAGTGTCTGGAATACCGCCGATGGCGATTTCCGCAAAGTCATTTCTAACGATCCTCGCGTAACAGCACATCTCACCCCAGCCGAAATCGAGCATTGTTTCGATCCTACTCAACACTTCAAGCACCTAGACGAAATTTATCAACGTTTGAGTATCTAAATCTCTAAGTGTGTGCCGATCGACCTAGAGAGATAATATGACGATCGAGACTATACTATCTGAACTATGATTCATCTGATTAACAGATAGACTAAGATTATCGACTAGTGGTTAATCAAAGTCCATCAATTAATCATTTTAATCACAGTTCAGACAGCGGTGCGCGCTCTTCGGGTTTCCCGAAGGTTTAGCGCAACAAGACAATATTAAGGGATCGTTATTCACAAAAATCGCTTAGTATAGCGATCGGAGATATAATCATTCCTCGATCGTCATTGAATTTCTAGGATCGATTGATTAAATATTTAGTTCTACGAGGTGGATTATTAATATTAAAATATCGACAATTACAATAACATTTATAACATTAATATCATCAGGATCGTTGATTTCTCCTCGCTTATCTGCTGCTCAAAATAGAATTACCCCGAAAACTGTACCATCGATCGCGCAATTAGGCATCGATCTTAATGGTGCTTATTATCGAGCTAGTGGCAATCAAATAATTGCTGGAAACGAACAAAGTCGAGGTTCTCACCCGTTTGAATGTGTCGAATTTGCCTATGGAAGAGCGATCGAACGGGGTTTATTTAAGAATAGTCAAGGTATTGGTACTGTACTTAATGGCGACGCACATACCTGGGACGATCGGATTGCGAGTAGCAGTTATCGCAGTCGGTTAAATAAACAGGCTAGAGCAAATAGTGTGGTAGTCTGGGAAGCCGATCTCAAGTTTACTTGGCAAGAAGGTAATACTATTTATTCTTATGCTACCGATCCGATCGCCGGACATGTTGCTTTTGTTGAAAAAGTTTATCCCGATGGTTCTTTTCTAATTAGTGAAGGAAATCATCAAGCTCGACCGCTGATTAAGTTAATTAAAGCTAAAACTCCAGTGGCTAAAGCAGCTAAGTTTATTTATTTATAAGTATTGAATTCAAGCTTAAATATTTGCTAATTTAAGGTTGTGCCACAACGTTTGCAAAATTTAGCATCGAGATCGTGGCTCGATAGTTGACATTTTTGACATACTGTATTTAATTTGTTAGCACTTTTAGCAACCTGCTTAATTAGATCGCCTAATTGCCACGGAATCAATGCAATTCCAGTTAAAATCATTAATACTGTCATCAATTTTCCGGCTTGAGATGTGGGCGTAATGTCCCCAAATCCTACCGTTGTCATGGTGACAACTGCATAATAAACAGCATCGAAAAAGGTACCAAACTGCTTGGGGTTAACGGAATGCTCGACTTGATAAATTAAGCCTGAGTAGATAAAAATAATTGAGAAAATTGTAAATAGAATCCGAGTGACGATCGAACTATCTTCGCGGTCGAGATTGCCGAATAAAGCTTTACCTTCAATAAATCTTAGCAACCGTAAAATCCTGAACCAGCGCAAGATCCGAATAAAACTAACATCGGTTATCCCGGTTAATACTGGCAAAATCGCCATCAGATCGATGAGTGAGTAAAAACTAAATATATATTTGAACTTATTTGGTGCTGCGATCAGTCGAAGTAGATATTCAAATGCAAAAATTGATAAAATAATTAGATCTATTTGACTGACGATCGATCGCAATTCGGGATCGAGTGGGTAAGTTTCAGCGACGAATATTCCGGTAGAAATGAGGACTAGAAAGGTAATTACTAAATTTACTATTCTGCCGATCGGGTGTTCGATATCTTCTAAGTAGAGCAAGATTTTATCGGTAATAATCATAAAATAATGTGAGCCGATCGGTAAAATTAGTAAGAGCGAGTGCCATGTATCGATATGTTTGAAAGTAAAATTTTAGTTGAATCGATCGATAAATCTGGCGGCTCGGTGCTGGTAGGTAAAATAAACTGGTTATAATCGAGGTAGTATGAGCCAATGCTAGCGACGACGATCGATAACCACTACCAAATCATTAATATTATGGCTAAATGGGATGTCAGCAGGTTTTTAAATACCGTTAGCTACTTTGGCGCGATTCCTGTCTTGAGTGACGTGCAACGCTGGCTCAAGGGTGCGTCAACTAGTCAATCTACGACTGATGGAGGAAGATCTGTGGGTATAATTTTGGTAGTCGGAGCGGGTGGTGAAATCGGACAGTTGGTGGTTTCGCAACTACTCAAAAGTGGTTATAGAGTCAGAGCGGCGATCGCAGATTTGAGCTTAACACCGTTTAGTGTACCCACAAATGTTGAGTTTGTGCAGGCAGAATTTGGGATCGATCGATTAAATGATGATGCTCTAACCCGATTAATGCCAGGAGTTAAAGCAATAATTATTTGCCCAGATCCACAGAACCCTGTCACAGTAGCATCTTTAGCTAATCTAACTGCGGCTGCAAGTAATTATTTACCCAGTCGCAATCAATTAGAACTGTTTGATTTTACCCACCCAACTCAGGATCTTCAGGCGACTTGGGGTGCTGTGGATGATGTGGTGATGGGTGGCGTGAGTGAGAGCGGGATTCGGTTACGCGCTGGTTATGCAGTGTTTAGCGGTAATGTTTCGACAGATAATTCTGGTGGATTTGCTTCAGTACGCACCCGAAATTTTGAACCCAGTCTCAATCTGAGTAATTATCGAGGGATTGAATTAAAAGTTAAAGGTGACGGACAAAGATATAAGTTATTCGTGCGAACTGAGACAAAATGGGATGGGATCGGATACGCTCATTCTTTCGATACAATTGCTGATGAATGGATGACAATTCAAATCTCCTTTCAAGATTTAGTACCGATTTTTCGAGCCAAAACTGTCAGTGAAGCGGCACCGATCGATGAAACTCAGATTCATTCGTTTCAATTAATGCTAAGTAAGTTTGAGTACGATCGTGCCTTGAATCCTAACTTTGTTCCCGGTCTATTTTCAATAGAAATTGAATCTATTTCTGCTTACGATGGTAAGATCGTGCCGCAATTAGTTGCGATCTATCCAGAAGATACAACAGCAACATTAGTTGCCCAACTTCAGGCTACTGGTATTCCCTTTTCGATCGTGCGTAGTGTAAATCTAGACACCCAAATGGTAGCGGCGATTGCAGTAAAATCGCTTTCCCAACCAGAGACAGTCGGACAAATTTTAGGTCGTTAGCATTTGGATCTGAAACAATTGCCACCGATTTGCGTCCCAGATTGCAGCCAGAACATAATTAACTCGATCTTTTGGTAACAGCCTGGTGCCGCTTACCTCAAGTTATCCGATTAATTAAATTCAGGTATTATCTTTTGCCCATTGCCTTTAATTACGAAGGCGATCGCAGGCAGAGTATAATCGATCGACAAGCTAGAAATAGTCACGCAATTCATCGATACAGAGCGGGATGTAGATACCATGAAACTAACCAAAATCAATCCAGGAGCGATTGCTTTATTATGTACAGCCAGTCTGATGCTCGGCATCGTAGCACCTGCAATTACAGTTACACCACCTGCTAAACCTACTCCTACTCCTACGGCTAAACCTACACCCGCTCAAAAAGCACCCACACCGACAAAAGCGACCCCAGCTAATCCCATTACTCCAGCGATTACGCCCAAACCGATTAGCCTGCCGAATTCAACTCCAACGGTTGCCCCATTGGTCATCGTACCCGCACTGACACCCACGATTATTACAAACTTCACCAATCTCTACGGACAAGTATTAGCGGTCAAATTCACCCCCAACCAGCAACAAAGAATCTCCACGAGATTAAACAAAGAATGGATGACAAATTTGGGACTTAGAAATACTGTCGCCCAAACCATCGCGCTAGAACCTCAACTTGCGAAAGGAACACCAGCCGAGCGCACTCAACTGCAAACTAATTTAGTGGCAAATTTGCGCCAGCAGGTACTAGATGGCGACGCAGATTCACTCTGGTTGGTATCTTTTTATGATGCCTCGCCTCAGAATTGGTTGGCACCTGGAAAACCCCCATTAACCCGGATGACTACCGATATTAGTGCGGATGCGCTGTGTTTTATGGTCAATGAAATTATGGGAAAATTGGTATCAACGCCCGATCTGAAACTCAAAAATGCGATCGCGGCTAAACTTACAACTGAGTATCCAAAAATTTCAATCGATACCAAACAAACTTTTTCTAGATTACCTGCCAATTGGCTGACATTTAAAAGTAGTGACTGGTTCCGACGCAGTGATGAATTTCGCGAACAAATGCGGATTCATTGGGGACAAAATCTCGAAGCTTATATTCCTGAACTTAAAGAGATGAATAAGCTCAGACGCGATCGATTGGCAAAACTTAAAGCCGATCCTACCGTGCGGTGGGATAGTTTGAATGCGATTCAACGTCAAGCTGCCTTACAAAAATCTGATGTAGCTTTTCAAACTAGCGTCCGTACGCTTGCGCCAGTTAAAATTGCATTAAGTAATTATATTAATACCATGCAAGTCGCCAATGCGATCGGTAATTCGCCGACGCGTTATTCGCTGAGGTTGAAAGTAAAGTAGTTATTGAGATTACCTAACGGTAGGCTACGCCAACGATCGGGCAGAATTATCCCACTTTTATGTTGCGTATAATAAAAGTGGGATGCTTTTAAGGAGGCTCAATTATGTGTGCAGAATGCGACCGCCTCAATCAAAGATTAGGAATCGATATCGATCTGTTTTTTCGGAATTTAGAAGGAATATCGCTCGGATCGAATACTTTAAATGCGCTAGATCGACAGATTATTTGTGCGTCTTTACTCGGTCAAGAGCGTAATGAAATTGCCCGATCGATATCGCGAAACTCGCTTTATATCAGGGATAGACTCAGTAATTATTGCTATCCAAGAATAGCTGAACTGATGGCGGTCGATCGCGATCGAATAACTAATAAGTGGATCTTAATTCTCAATTGGTTGCTCGATCCGGACGGGGATTATCGACTGCACCCGCCAGCACAACTCAATGCCGATAATTTTCAGGCTAGCTTTGGCAGACAAGTATTTTTGTATCCATACGATCGCCAAATCGGTAACGCCCAAATTAGTGCTGCCAGATTTTATCAATCTGGTTTATGGTATCAAGCACAGAGATGTTTTTTAAATGCCTGGACGAGTGGCAGACAAATATTTCATAGTGGTAGCCCTGAAATTTTAATCTATATCAATAATTGTGCAATCGAGCGCAATCATGCTCGATTGAGCCAGAAAAAAATTTCCGTACGAACGATCGCTGTTGTCGTCCCAATCAATCACGATCGGGGTCAAATTGCCACCGAAACATTACAAGGTATCGCTCAAATTCAGTTACAAATAAACGCTCAAATTGATGAGTTAGGATTAGCCGAACATTATCCGAATATCCTGCCGCTATTTGGCACTTTACTGCACCGCAAAATTGCCTTAAAGATTTTAATAGTTAATGATATTAATAATTTATATGATGGCGATGACCGGACAGCAGAAAATCTGACAAGATTAGCACCAGAACTAAATTTAATCGCGATTATTGGGCATTATTCCAGCGAGGCAACTCAAAGAGCTGTACCTGTATATGCTCAGGCTGGAATCGTCCTCGTCAATTCTAGCAGCACCTCAACTCAATTATCATCGCTGGAGATTGGCGAACAGCTATGCTTTTTTAGAATTCCACCGATCGATACCATTAATGCAGCTAAATTAGTCGAGTTTCTGGCAGATCCAGCGGCTTTTCCCCATTTGCCTGCACTCAAAAGGACGGTAATTATCTATGCTGAAAATAGTATTTACAGTAATTCTTACCGTCAAGCGATCGAAGATGAATTGAACAAAAGATCTTCAGATTTTCAAATATTATCGACCTTCGGATACTTAAATGAAGAAGATATTAGATCGAGTAATTATGTAGAGCAACTTAATAGAGAAGAAGTCGATATTGTAATTATTATTATCGATGCGAGAATCGATCCAAATTTTTTGGCTAATACTGGATTATTGAGCCAATTAAATCTCGATCGGTGTGTTTTGGCTGGCTCGGCTACCTTGTACAAACAAAATTTTAGCCATTCGATTCTCGTGCCCAGAGACTCCACCAACGCCGATCTTCAGCCTCAAATTATCACCTGTTTGCCCTGGCACTGGGATAGTCGCGCTAATGGCTGTAATAGCAATCGGCTTCCCGCTCAAGGGTTTTGTACTCTTGCCAGTCGCCTGTGGGATGCTAACAAGGTGACCTGGCGGAGTGCCACAGCGTTTGACTCGGTGCTGCTAATTTATCAGATGCTCCAGCAATTTCCCCACATTGACGACTCTCGATCGTTATTGGAACAGATGGATCGACACTTCACACTAGAATATCATCAATTTCAAGGCATCACCGGACAAATTGCCTTTCAAGCTAATGGAGACAGGCTGTATCCACCAGCCGAAATCGTCAAACTCGAATGGGATCGATCTCGGCGCAGATGGCGGTGGAATTGTATTTCCCCAGCCTAGACGACACTTGTCGAAATGCCACCGACAGATGGGGGTAGATTTTCTCTTTACGCAGACATTAGAATCATCGCACACACAAATAGCGAGGATGTGCGACATGGAACCAGCAGTCAAGAACATCATTGTGCGAAGTAGTGCCATTCAGTTGAAAAAGATTTGCGCTCGTTGCTGTCCTGAAGATACTCAAGATATTTATTATTCGATCCGGCTGATGAAAATTTTGGATCGCGACGATCCTGGGTTTACGCTGGCTTCCCACTGGCCGCTACTCATTAGCTATGGCAAATCGATCGGTTTAAATATTGCGATATCTCACGATCGGATCGCGCAGATCTTACCGACGATCGCTGCATCGATCTTATCAGAAAATTTAGCTCGACTTTCCCGACATCGATCGTCAGCTATGGCCACCACAGCATTAGTTGGGACGGATCAGATCCCCGACTTCTCGGAGAAGTCGGGGATCTAGTCAAACTAAACATCCTAACCGTGGCAATTGCCATCACAAATAAAATTAAACCCCGATTTCAGCTCTGAAAATATTTAATTAGCAAAAACTAATATTTATGCAGCTAAAATTAATATCGCTCGTTGGTTTAGCGTGGGGATTGACTGGGTGCAACTCCCCTACCCCAATTCCGTCTGTCTCTAATCCGCAGTCGTCTGTGGTGCTTTCATCGCCAGTCAGGATTTATGTAGCGATCGATCGGACATTCAGTGTCGGTGCCTCCAAAATCCCCAGTCTCAAGCTCGATAACCTTCAACCCTTACTCGAATTAGTTAAAAAAGTGGGTGGAGAAGTGCGCGTCGCCGAAGTCTGTACCTCATCAGATCTGCGCTTAAATAGCTTCTACATGCCAGAACCACCACTGGCACCCCAACCGCCTGCGCCAATGCCGAAACCGGGGACAGTGAACCCGCTCGAATTACCCAAATTGCAAAAACAGTCCGAGCTGCAAGCTAAAGCCTACCAGCAGCAACTCAGTACTTACGATCGAGTCATGGCATTACGGCAGCAAGAGGCACAACGCAATAGCAAGGAATTTACCACCAAAATTAGCAAAGTTTTAGAGCAGCCTCCCAGTTGTAAGGCTTCTGATGTGGTCGGCATGGTCGAGCGCGGCGATTTGTATTTGGCTGAGGCTGGCAACTGGCGGCAATTGCCCCGCAATATTGCTTTACTCATTACGGATGGATTAGAAACTGCTCGGAACAACCCCAAACAAGTTAAGTTTACTAGTAATCCACAGGTACTACTAGTCAGTAGTGGGGGTCAGGCTGGCATCTTACAACCCCTGTTAGGCAGCAACAAACCTTATGAATCGATCGAAGGTGCTGTGCGATTTATTACTGGTAAATAGATTTTAAGGGTAAAGCGTAATGACTAATAACTATAATCTCGATCGCACCGCATCGCCCGTCGAAAAAGAACTCAACCACTTGAGCGATTGCTGGAATATCTTTCTACCCAACGACACTAATTACTGGCTCTATTGCGATCTCAATCAACAGCATTTTCAGAGTGCTGCCGAACATGGTTCAGCAGATATGTTCTTGCTACTCCCACACTGGGCTAACCTGTTTCTCGATTTCCTAATCTTTCACAGCTTGGCTGACTACCTAATTCGGCTATTACTGACCGATGTGCCAGTTTGGTTGCTATTGCTGTCAACATGTTTATTTCCGTTTTTATACATGGCAATTGAGTTAAAATTTGCTCAGTTAATTCATGCCGCCAAGATGGCAAGGCGGGATGAACCCTTCGACGGACTGCTAACTTTCTGGGTAATTTTTTGGTATGTAACCGGGTTCTGTTGGGCTGTATTGCCATCAGCTATGTTTGCTTACACCATGTATCTTTCCCAATCGGACAGCCAACTTAGTTGGATATTTGTAGCAATTATGACGGCACTAGGAGTATTGCTCCATCTTCTAATTGTGTTCGGCGGCGAACCAGTAATTGCGGCTAAAACCCGCTGGTTTGCCTGCCGCACAGAGCGCAAGTTAGCTACTGAGCGATTGAAGTCCTATCGAGCCTTACGCAAGGCGGTAGGCCGGGCTAAAAGCACTACCAGCCACTATGCCCAAATCGCGACAACGAACCAGATGAACACCTATTTTTTTGGTTTAACAGAGTCGGCTACTTCTATAATTAGATTTGTCGATCGAGAGTATTATAGCCTGCATCCACTCGATCGCCCGTTTGACTATCGGTTCGGCAAGTACCGCCGCGACAGAAGCGATCGATTACCAGGAGCATAAACGACTCAGCCGATGGCAATTTGGGTATTGTTTACCAACTCTGCCGTAATCTTTTGAGAGCAATCGAGGATACTTTTGTAAAGTGGTAAAACTAAATTTATGGCTTATAATAATTTTTCTTGGCAAGATGCGATCGGTCAGTTCGACTTAAATCTCATCGAGTCATCTTTTTGCGAATCTCTACCGCCAGTATCACCAAAGCCAGAATTCTTAAACATTTTTGAACAATATTTACCATTAGCGCAAAGGGCAAAATCTGAAAAGGCAAAGTCAGAGTTATTAGTCAGTCCAATTTTGGTTGAGTTGTTGCGACTGGCCGATAACCAAATCCAACTATTTTCAGGTGAAGAATTTAATGTCGATCGAGAGCGTGGTCTGAATGGTTTCTGTGACTTCTTGTTAAGTAAATCTACGATCTCATCTATAATTCAAGCTCCGATCGTGATGTTAGTAGAAGCAAAAAAGGGAGAATTAGATGTGGGCTTAGGGCAGTGTGCCGCCGAAATGGTCGCTGCTCAAATATTTAACATCAATGAAGACAAGCCGATTCCGGTTATCTATGGCTGCGTTACCAGCGGGAAGTTATGGCAATTTCTCAAGCTTGAGAATCAAGATCTGACGCTCGATCTAAATGAATATCAGGTTACCCCAGTCGAACGCATTCTTGGTATCCTTAAATGGATGGTGAGTGGATCTTAAAATAAAGCGATCGGTTACCAGAGGGTTAAAATATGACTACTTAAATTAAAATTAATTCTATGCGTCTTTATCGTCCGATCGGTTATCAAGAATTAGAGCTGATTGCAGATAGTAATTTTTTCGCTTTCCCGCCCCGATTGCCATCTCAGCCAATTTTCTATCCGGTTCTAAATCTGGAATATGGTATCCAAATCGCCAAAGATTGGAACACTACCGATCCGAATTCTGGCTTTGCTGGCTTTGTGACTCAATTTGATGTCAATGATGCTTATATCTCTCAATTTGAAATTCAGATTGTTGGTAGCAGTCAAGTTCATCAGGAATTATGGATACCTGCTGAAAATTTATCCCAATTTAATAAACACATTTTGGGAGACATAAAAATTGTAGCTGCTTATTATGGCAGCAACTTTCCTCACCCGATCGATCCTGTTAGCAACTTACCCGCAACAATTAAGTTCGTGTAGCCGTCACCAATCTTGTACAATGCCCACTAATTTCTAATTCCTAGTTTGATGCGTATTCTTGTCACAGGTGCCAGTGGTTGTGTCGGTCATTATATCAGCGAAACTCTGATTCAAAATACCGACCACGAACTATTTCTATTTGTCCGCAACCCTGCCAAATTGCAAGTAGATATCAACGCACGTCCGGGTATTCATGTCGTCACCACAGACATGATGGAAATCGAAAGACAGGCTGAGTTATTAAAAACGATCGATGTTGCCGTACTGACTGCTGCTGGTTGGGGTGGGCAAGCAGCCTTTGATATTAACTATACGAAAACGCATATTTTATTTGACTTGCTCGATCCGCAGGTTTGTCAGCAAGTTATCTACTTCTCAACTCAAAGCGTACTCGATCGACAGAATCAATTACTACCAGAAGCAGGTAAAATCGGGACGGACTATATTGTGTCCAAATATCAGTGTTTAGATAAACTGACACGGGAAAAAAATGCCGTTGGTGCCGAGAATAGGATTGCCTCAAAAATTACCACCGTTTTCCCGACACTGGTATTCGGTGGCGACGATACCAAGCCCTATTCTTTTCTATCTGCTGACTTGACAAATATCTCTAAATATGCAGGGCTACTGCAATGGTTTAGTGCTGATGGGAGCTTTCATTTCATCCACGGCAAAGACATCGCCGAAGTCGTCAGACATCTCATCGCACATCCCGAAATTGCCGATAAATTCGATCGACGCATCGTTTTGGGTAACCAGTTAGTGAGTGCTGATGCCGGGATTAAGGAAATCTGTGCCTACTTTGGCAAACGTAGCCCCTTTCAGATTCCGCTATCGATCGTGCTTGCTAATTTCTTTATTAAACTATTTAAGATCGAAATGGGCGACTGGGATCGGTTTTGTCTCAATTACCGCCACTTTGCAGCTAAGAATCCCGTGAGTCCTGCTAGCTTTGGACTAAATAGCTATGCCCCAACGATTACCGACATCTTTCGGACGCGAGGTCTTGTCGGTAAAACGGACTCGATCGGGCGATAAATTTTTTTAAGTATTGTTGCCGCTCGATGATACAATCGATGATGGTCGATTCGGGATCGAATAACGCTAAACTACTGTGAACTCTACTGATGAAACGTCTCAATTGACAGAATTAGTTGATGAGGCAACTACACTTGAGGAATCTAGTGTAAAATCGTCAGACAACTCGATGGGTGAGTATCAACAGCTCAAACAAGAATTGTTTCTGACTACTCTAGCGATCGCTGCTGTAGCATTTCCTACCGTGGTTTATTTCTATGGTTGGAGGATCGCTGGCAATTATCTATTAGGTGCAGTTGCAGGAGTAGTGTACTTGAGGCTGCTAGCCAGAGATGTAGATCGCCTTGGTACTGAAACCATGAAGCTGAGCTTCAATCGTCAAGCCCTAGTTATAGTCTTGATGCTCGTTGCTGCTAAATGGAACCAGTTGCAAATTCTACCAGTCTTTTTAGGTTTTTTGACTTATAAAGCAGCGTCGATCGTCTACCTAGTGCGAATCCTCTCGATCTCTGACTGAAATCGAATTTAGCAAAAGCGGCAGGATCGACCACCAATCGCAAATATCTTTGCAATATCGATCGATAACCGCTAGAAATAGCTCCTAGATGCACATGTTAGATGGTTTGAACATCATAAATTCCATGCCCCTAGCGGCATTGGAGGTCGGCCGTCACTTGTACTGGCGACTGGGGAACCTCCAAATTCACGGTCAGGTATTTCTCACATCTTGGTTTGTGATTGGCTTGCTGTTAATTGCGGCAATTGCAGCAACGCGGAATGTCCAACGAATTCCCCGTGGGATTCAAAACCTTATGGAGTATGCCTTAGAGTATATCCGCAACTTAGCTAAAGACCAAATTGGCGAGAAGGAATATCGTCCTTGGGTGCCATATATCGGTACCTTATTTTTATTCATCTTTTTATCCAACTGGTCGGGTGCCTTACTTCCCTGGAAGCTAATTCACCTGCCATCAGGCGAACTAGCTGCGCCAACCAACGACATCAATACTACGGTGGCATTGGCATTGCTGACATCCTTGGCATATTTTTATGCAGGTTTCCGCAAACGTGGCTTGGGATACCTAGCTAAATATCTCGAACCGACACCAATCCTCCTGCCAATCAACATCCTTGAAGACTTCACTAAACCCCTATCGCTAAGTTTCCGGTTATTCGGAAACATCCTTGCGGATGAATTAGTGGTCGGCGTACTAGTATTACTAGTTCCGTTTATTGTACCGATTCCAGTTATGCTATTAGGGTTGTTTACTAGTGCCATCCAAGCATTGGTCTTTGCCACACTAGCTGCTGTCTACATCGGTGAAGCGATCGAAGGTCACGGCGAACACGAAGAAGAACACTAAATTTAGTGGATAGTGGATAGTGGATAGTGAATAGGTACTAGTTATATTTAGCTGGTAACCCGTCGGCATTCTACGCTCTCTAGCAACGAAAATCGGATCTTCTAGTCACATAATTTATTCTCTCAATCAATTTTTTAAGGTAATTACATCATGAATCCTACTGTTGCTGCTGCTTCCGTTATCGCTGCTGCTCTTGCTGTTGGTCTAGCTTCCATCGGCCCTGGTATCGGTCAAGGTAACGCTGCTGGACAAGCTGTTGAAGGTATTGCACGTCAACCTGAAGCTGAAGGCAAAATTCGCGGTACGCTGATTCTTTCGTTAGCGTTCATGGAATCTCTGACTATTTATGGTCTAGTTGTCGCACTGATTTTGTTGTTTGCTAACCCTTTCGCATAATCGTTACAGTCAATCACCAGCGGAATGGGCAGCTAAAATTCATCTAGTTGAGGGTGAGAGTACGTTTGAGTATCTGGCGTTTGCAATCGATAGACTAAAGATTCAACTATCCTCAACCATCACTGCTGACTTTGGGGCTGCCGCTTCCCGCCTGACCTAAAATTTCAGAGGAAAGCATAAAAGATGATCTCACAATGGTCTCTACTGTTGACGACAGCCGTAGCAGTAGTAGAGGAAGTAGAAGAAAAGGGTAAACTGTTTGACTTTGATGCGACATTGCCACTAATGATGATTCAAATCGTCGTTTTGGTTGCTGCTTTAAATGCACTGTTTTATAAGCCCCTCGGTAAAGTATTAGACGATCGAGATGAGTATATTCGCGGTGGTTTGGGCGATGCCAAAGCCAGACTAGCCGAAGCCGAAGCACTCACCAAAAAGTACGAACAAGAACTAACTAGCACCAGACGGGAATCCCAAGCAGTTATCGCTACAGCCAAAGCTGAAGCGCAACAGATCGCTGCCGGACAAATAGCCGAGACTCAGCAAGCTGCTCAAGTTCAACGCGAACAGGCTCAACAAGAAATTAACCAGCAGAAACAAGCTGCGTTTACCGCTTTAGAGCCTCAAGTAGAAGCCCTCAGTCGGCAAATTCTCACCAAATTGCTGGGAGCCGAGTTAGTTAAATAAAATAACCTGCAAGCGGGATTAAAACAGTTAATAGCGAACACTTAGCAGTAACTACTTATGTTACTGCCGATCGCACCTAACCCATAACTGATAAGAAAATCGAAATAGCCCAGTTCTAGAATATATATATGATGGGAAATTTCTTATTCATCGCCACAGCCGAGAGTGGTGTCAGCCTAAATACAGATTTAATCGAAGCTAACTTATTTAACCTCGTTTTAGTCTTGATTTTTGTCTTTATCTTCGGACGCAAACTCTTGGGTGAAATTCTCACCGAACGCCGTCTGGCGATCGAAACTGCCATCCAAGATACTGAAGCTCGCCAAAAGCAAGCAATGTCCGCCCTGGAAGCAGCCAAGAAAAATCTGGCGCAAGCTCAAACTGAAGCTGAAAGCATTCGCAAGCTAGCCATTACTGGCGCGGAAAATGCCAAAGCCGAAATCGCCGCCAAAGCCGCAGCCGACATCGCGCGGATGCAAGAATTAGCCGCAGCCAATACCAACACCGAACAAGATAAAGCCATCAATGAATTGCGCGCGCGGGTAACAGCGATGGCCATCGAACGAGCGCAAGCTCAACTTCAAGATTTACTGACCGAATCCGCTCAATCTGAGTTGGTCGATCGTAGTATCGCACTAGTAGGAGGTAAGTAATGAAAGGTAGTGCAGTTGGTAGTGTAGTGCTAGTTCCTTACGCGGATGCACTGATGTCTCTAGCTCAGTCTCAAAACCTAGTCGATGAATTTGGCGACAATTGTGCAGCTCTACTAGAACTGCTCGATGAATCTCCAGAATTGAGCGAAATCTTGTCGAATCCGATCGTTAAAATTGTTGACAAAAAAGCCATTTTAGCGAACATTGTCACCGACCAAGTTCACCCATTTGTGTCAAACTTCCTGATGATCTTAGTCGATCGTCGCCGGATTGGCTACTTACGCGGAATTTGCCAGCGTTATCAAGCCGCTTTACGTGCGCTCAAAGGCATCGTTTTAGCTGAAGTTACCAGTGCAGTCGCACTAACCGACGCTCAGACTCAATCGATTCGTGACAGGGTTCAGGGTATGACTGGCTCGAATAGCGTCGAAATCGCCACTAATATCGATCCAGAAATTATCGGTGGGGTCATTATTAAAGTCGGTTCTCAAGTCATCGACTCTAGCCTACGCGCCGAAATTCGTCGCTTGGGTCTAAGTATTGCTTAAAGTAGGCGACAGGAGATAGAAAATAGGTATTTAACTAATAATTAAAATATCTAAAGCCTAAAGCATAGAACCTAACACCTATAGAAAACATCAGTAAATAGATAATTATGATTAGTATCAGACCTGACGAAATTAGCAGCATCATTCGCCAGCAAATCGAACAGTACACTCAAGACGTTAAATCGTCTAACGTTGGTACCGTATTGCAAGTCGGTGACGGCATCGCCCGCGTGTATGGCTTAGACAAAGTTATGTCTGGGGAACTCGTCGAGTTTGAAGACGCGAGTGTTGGATTGGCTCTCAACCTCGAAGCCGATAACGTTGGCGTGGTATTGATGAGCAACGGTCGGAATATTCAAGAAGGTAGTGCAGTTAAAGCAACTGGTAAAATCGCGCAGATTCCTGTCGGCGATGCGATTGTCGGTCGGGTAGTCGATGCACTCGCACGTCCTATCGATGGTAAAGGCGACATTGCGACTACCACCACTCGCCTGATTGAATTCATGGCTCCAGGAATTATCGAACGCCGCTCGGTGTACGAACCCATGCAGACCGGAATTACCGCTATCGACGCGATGATTCCAGTCGGACGCGGACAACGAGAGCTGATTATCGGTGACAGACAGACTGGTAAAACTTCGATCGCGATCGATACTATTATCAATCAAAAATCCGAAGATGTAGTTTGCGTCTACGTCGCGATCGGGCAGAAAGCCTCCACCGTTGCGAATATCGTCAACGTCCTCGAAGAAGCTGGCGCGATGGCATACACGGTCGTTGTAGCTGCCAATGCGAACGATCCTGCAACCCTCCAATACTTTGCACCCTACACTGGTGCGGCGATCGCTGAGTACTTCATGTACCAAGGTAAAGCAACGCTCATTATCTATGATGACTTGTCCAAACAAGCTCAAGCTTACCGTCAAATGTCCCTCCTGCTCCGTCGCCCACCAGGACGCGAAGCTTATCCCGGCGACGTATTCTACATTCACTCCCGCTTACTCGAACGCGCTGCTAAACTCAGCGACGAACTCGGCGGTGGTAGCATGACAGCATTACCAATCATCGAAACTCAAGCGAGTGACGTATCGGCATACATTCCAACTAACGTAATTTCGATTACCGACGGTCAAATCTTCCTCTCCTCCGACTTATTCAACTCCGGTTTGCGCCCAGCCATCAACGCAGGTATCTCGGTATCCCGCGTAGGTTCGGCAGCTCAGACCAAAGCAATGAAAAAAGTTGCTGGTAAACTCAAACTCGAACTCGCCCAGTTCGACGACTTGCAAGCCTTCGCTCAGTTCGCATCCGACCTCGACCAAGCGACCCAAAACCAACTCGCTCGTGGTGCGCGGTTACGGGAAATTCTCAAACAGCCTCAGTACTCGCCACTATCTGTCGCCGAACAAGTTGCGTTAGTATATGCAGGCTTAAACGGTTACCTCGACGATATCCCTGTCGATAAAGTTGTTGGTTACACTGCTGCACTTAAAGATTATCTGAAAAACAGCAAACCTGAGTACGGTAAAACTATCCAAGACAACAAAATGCAGTTGACTGATGAAGCTGAAGCTCTGCTCAAAGCCGCATTAGTTGAATGTAAGAAGTCCTTCTTAGCCGCAGCCTAAAGTAGGGGATAGGGGATAGGGGATAGGGAATAGGGATATTAGCAATTTGTTGTAAACCTAGATCCGAGTCACCTACCCCATTTTTCGTAAAAAATTATAGATAAAAAATAAAATATGGCTAACTTAAAACTTATTCGCGATCGAATTAAATCGGTTAAAAATACTAAGAAAATTACTGAAGCAATGCGGCTAGTCGCAGCAGCTAAAGTGCGTCGGGCACAGCAACAAGTAATTGCAACTCGTCCATTTGCTGACAGATTGGCTCAAGTTTTATATAGTTTAAAAGATCGGTTGACTTTTGCCGACGCTACATCACCTTTTCTGCAACAACGCCAAGCAAAATGCATATGCATCTTGGTCGTAACAGGCGATCGGGGTCTGTGTGGCGGTTACAATAGTTCGATTATTAAAAAAGCCGAACTTCGTGCCAAGGAACTTAAATCGCAAGGTTTAGAATATAAATTTGTGACGATCGGACGTAAAGCGACTCAATATTTTCAACGTCGCAGTCAACCGATTAGTGCTAGTTATGTCGGGTTAGAACAAATCCCTACTGCTGCTGATGCTGGGAGAATTGCTGATGAATTACTATCGTTATTTCTATCTGAAGAGGTAGACCGAGTAGAACTAGTTTACACCAAGTTTGTATCGTTGATTGCTTCTCGTCCAGTCGTCCAAACCTTGTTACCATTAACGCCACAAGGTTTAGAAGTTGTTGATGATGAAGTGTTTCGACTGACTAATCGCGGTGGTCATTTTACCGTCGAACGCGAAAAATTAGGCACAGCCGTTCAACCACTGCCTACCGATACCGTCTTTGAACAAGATCCCAATCAGATATTAGATGCTTTATTACCGTTGTACTTGAATAATCAACTGCTGCGTGCGCTACAAGAATCGGCTGCGAGCGAACTTGCAGCACGGATGACAGCGATGAATAATGCCAGCGATAACGCTAAACAATTGATCGGTTCTTTAACACTCAGTTATAACAAGGCGCGTCAAGCTGCAATTACTCAAGAAATTCTTGAGGTCGTTGGTGGTGCGGAAGCTCTTCAAGGTTAGATTCGATTTTTACAGTGAATTTTATTTTTTATCTTTACCCCTTTCCCCGGTTGGGAAAAGGGGTTTTTTGTGTTACGTCATTTTTTGGATTTGTAAACTAAAACCTAATCAATCAGCTTCTAACGGTGCCATTGTCAAACCCGCGCGGCGTAACTGTTGGTGATAGAGTTCGGCTTGTTCTTGGGGGCCAACCCAGACGATCGATTGTCCTTCAAAATGGACTTGATTTGTCAATTCCCAAGCCCGATCTTCACTCATACCGGGGATATAAGTGAGCAGACATGTAGATACATGC
>NZ_JANYJC010000108.1 GCF_025361915.1 Chamaesiphon sp. GL140_3_metabinner_50 | reverse complement strand
CTTCATCTCTGCAAAGGGAGTAGTATTTTTCTCGATTTGGGTGGTTTCGAGTAAATGTCCGCAGGCTTCATGGAAAATTACGCCGCCGAACTGGTTCGCCATAATAATCGGATAAGTCCCCGATTCTACATAGTCAGCATAAAGCATCTTACCCGCCGACTCCGAGACATCTTCGGCTGTGGTGGCATAATCCCAACTAGTCAAGAATTTGGGGTTGCTAGTATCGCCAACTCGTTGCCCGATCGAAGAACGATTGGCTCCATCGGCGCATAATAAGTTATACCCGACTGATTGTGTCAGTCGAATATCGCGCGCGAATGTGCCATCGCTAGAGGCGACTAACACTTCTTGCCAATCGCGGAAATAAGCCGCCCGACGGGATTGTACGTGGGTCGCCTTTTGGTTGAGCTTGTCATTGGCGGCGAGTAATACATCGCCCATTTCACGCATCGAGCTACACTCTTTCAACCAGCTATCTTTACCCTTTTTGGTCGCATAGTCGCGCAACAATTCCAGGTTGATTTCTGGTACGTACGAATTCGGCGCGGGTAAATGTAAAGCCATAATTCCCAACGCCTTCTCTAAGGCAGATTTTAGCCCCATGAAGGATAGGTCGTTGGTGCTGACATAACAATCGGCTTTACCCTTAAATACCCGCACTCCCGCGCCTGTAGACAGCCGAGGCGAAATACTAGTAATCCGATCGTCTTCAGCCAGACAGCTAATATAGTTCGATCGCTCTAAGAAAAATTCGACAAAATCGGCACCAGCCGCTCGTCCTAAACCCAGCAGTGTCGCTAATGGAGCTTCCCAGGTTTCATCAAATCGATGAGTCGTCGATGAATAACTCAGATTTGGTAGTTGCTTTGATAACAAAAATGTCTTGGGATCGATCGAAACAGTCATGCAGGCTTCTCCTGGGGTGCTGTTTCTATTGTAACCAACCTGAGGGAAGTGGGGGAAGTCCTCGACCCCGCCCCAGCATTCCCCAAATCCTACTGTGTATACATAAATCAGTTAGACTTTGTTTTGAGATCCCAATCTCGCTTCACTCCAGAGATGTGTATACAGAAGCTCCTTGAGGGCAAGGCAAGTCACAAAATCCGATCGCATCAACCTGTATTCCGCATTCCCGCTGCAATGCCATTAATGGTTAACAGCGCGCCATCGAGGAGTTCTTTCTTAGAATAACGAGAATAAATCATCCCCGTACCGCCGTGTTGGCGCAGGCGTTTGAGCAAAGAGGCTTGCAAAAATCCTAACGGAACGATGCTACCATTCCGCAATTGGATCGATCGTTGGAGTTCGGGATTGTCGTCTAAGAATTTCTCGTGTCCAGAAATCCGCAGCACCATATCGCTGACGAGTAGATATTCTTGGGTAATCCGATCGAATAGTACCTCGAATTGCTCTTTGTATTCTGGTTGTGCGAGTTCGTTCATATAGTGACGTGCGATTTGCAAGTCTACTTTAGAAATCGTCATTTCTACTTTGGAAATTGCCATTCTGAAAAATGGCCACTTACGATAGAAACCTTGCAACAACTCGAAATTTTCAGTTGGCGATTCGGCAACAAATTCCTGAAGTGCCGCCCCGACACCGTACCAGGAGGGTAGTAAAAAGCGGCTTTGCGTCCAGCTAAATACCCAGGGAATGGCACGCAAACTGGCAAGATCGCGTTTGCCACCGCGACGAGCGGGACGAGAACTAATTTGCAGGTGACTGATTTCGTCGATCGGGGTAACCTGATGGAAGAAATCAACTAAATCGGGACAATCGTAAATCAGTGCGCGATAGTGTTTGCGCGATCGATCTGCCAGATCTTCCATAACTTCGTTCCACGGCTCGATATCATCGACTCCACCAGACATCAGGCTGGTTTTAATCACCGCACTCGCCACTTGTTCGAGGTTATATAGTGCCAATTCGGGCAGTGAATATTTAGAGGCAAGCACTTCACCCTGTTCGGTGATCTTGATCCGCCCGTTAATACTCTGCCCTGGTTGGGCTAAAATCGCCTCGTGGGATGGGCCGCCGCCTCTCCCGACGCTTCCCCCCCTGCCGTGGAAAATCCGCAGCTTGACGGCGAATTTCTCGGCGATCGATTGGAGGGCTTTTTGGGCTTTGTGGATTTCCCAGTTACTACTGAGGAAGCCCGCATCTTTATTACTATCGGAATAGCCCAGCATGACCTCTTGCAAATCGGGTACCAAACCGGGAATCGCATTCTTTGGAGTTGGCTCGTAGCCGCCTGTTAATGCCGATCGATACAATGGCAACTCAAATAGCGACTGCATGACTAGCGGTGCTTTTTTCAGATCTTCGACGGTTTCAAATAGGGGTACTACTTGCAGGCTGGTAATCCCGGTTGCCGGATCGTACAAACCCGCTTCTTTGGCTAGCAGCATGACTTCGAGAATGTCGCTGACATCTCGGTTCATACTAATTACATAGGTTTGACTGATTTCAGGGCCGAATTCTTGATGGAGTCGGCGCAGCATCCGAAAGGTTTCGATCGTCTCTACAGCTTTGTCCGAGAATGGGAGTTCGCCAGGAATTAAGGGGCGGCGGGTTTTGAGTTCGGCAACCAGCCAAGTGACTCGATCGGCTTCGGATAGGTCGTGATAAGATCCGGGCAATGCCTGGAGATAATCGGTAATTTCGGCGATCGTATCGGCATGACGACTACTTTCTTGACGAATATCTAGTTGGGCGAGATTGAACCCATAGATTTCGACTTGACAAATTAGCGTTTCTAGGGCTTGACAAGTTATCCCATTTTGCTGAATGCTGCGTCGGATCAGGTCTAGTTCTTTAAGAAAATCGGCTCCAGAATGGTAGCAGGTGTGGGGATTGAGGTCTGCTTTGGGCAGCTTTAAGCTATCCCATTTGGCAACTTGCCGCGATCGATCTAGGGTATTGGCGAGTCGTTCGATCGTATATGCCAATTTGAGTCGATATGGTTCTTGACGATACCGAATTGACAGCTCATCGTAGATTTCAGGGAAATGCGCTTTATCTTGTTCTAACGATTCTAATAACTCTGGTAATACATTACTCCAATGCAGCGACAGACTGAGCGTATTTGTCAAGCCCCGCATCGATTTAATATACTTTTTCAGCACGATGCCGCGCTGATAACAAGCAGTTTGCCAAGTAATTGTTGGCGTAACCGAAGGGTTGCCATCTCGATCCGATCCTACCCACGAGCCAAACCGACAAAACCGATTGCTAGGTGGGTTCAGATGGGGGAAAGACTGCTTGAGAGCTGTATTCAATCGTTGAGATAGCTGCGGAATCGCATCGAATAATACTTCCTCAAAATAGTGCAGGGTATAGTCTACCTCATCCAAAACTGTCGGTTTGAATTGATGTAATTCATCCGTCCGCCACCACAGCAAAATTTCTTCGAGGAGTTGTCCTTCGAGTTCGATAACTTCCCAAGAAGACTGAATTCCCAATCGGGTTAAATCTTCCTCAGCGCGATCGAGCTTTTCGAGAATTTGGGCGACTCGCCGTTGCTTATCGCGAATGGTATGGCGGACGATTTCAGTGGGGTGAGCGGTAAATACTAAGCCGATATCTAGCTCGTCGAATAGTCGCTGAATGTGTTGCGGCGGCACTCCAGCAGCTTTAAGTAAGGGAAATAGCGCGTGAAATGTACCGCGCTCTTTTTGCGGATCGGTAGACGCTTGCCAATTTTTTTCGAGCAATCCCGCACCTAATGGGGGATTGCTACTTTCAGCATGATGGTTAATGGCAGTGCTAGTTACATTGGGTGCTGAATACTGAAGCGATAATTTTAGTGCTAACTTCTGTTCGCACTGTTCGTAGTGTTGCTCGACAATATTAATCAATTGAAAATACAGCGCAAATGCTCTGGCGGCACGAATCGCATCTTTAAGATCGAGCTTTTCGATCAGTTGGTGAACTTCGTGCGATAGGGGTTCTGATAGACTCCCATCTGACGAACACATTTCGCGCAGTTGGTTGAGCAGATTGACTAAATCTTGACCGCAAGCATCTCGAAGCACGCGCTCCCACAAGTCTTCAATTACTTTGAGCCGATGATTTAGTAAGAGAGTGGATGGTGAAGAAACCATTAATTCTGGTTCCGAAATGTGGGTTAGCGGGTGCATATAACATTTGCTCGCGATATGGACGTGGGAGTGAAAACAACCCAAGGTGACGCTCTTATCATCAACTTGCCAGGTTAATAAGATCGAACGACCTCACGATGAAAAAATTTTGCTGCTCTTAAAGAGGCTTTACCAGCGCGTCGCTAGTACGATCGCTAGATGTGGAGCCAGATCGATTGCTACTCGAAGTCGCTCCTAATTATATCAAAGATTTGGAGACGACAGTAGATAAAGGTCGCTTTATCTCAGCCGCAGTAATAGCGATTTTCCAGCACCTCAAGCTAGATCTTCACATCGGTAGATGGCTCGATGTCTGAAAATACAATGTCTACCGATCGATCTGCTGATGTATCGATGTCTTCGCTCCGATCGGTAAAATGTAATACAGGCAAGCGATCGCCTCTAAATACCTCTTCACTGGCTACTCCCAGCCGTTCGAGCAGGTTACCCGCAGCTTGGAGTCCGACGATCGCACTCAACCAAGGAGTCGCAGCCATACTCACGAGCAGCGATGGTGAAACTACCGAAATCCGCGATGCTGAAACTGGCGATCCTGACATAGCAGTCCTCAACTCTAAATAAACTAATGCTAACAACTCCATCGCCTGCCTAGCAGCAGGTATAGAGGTTCGATCTCATATCATCATAGTCGAGTTGATGAGTCTGTGCTTGTGCCGATCGATACCGTTGGAGAGTCAGGAGTCAGGAGTAAGAAGTGGGGAAAATAGATCGAGGGTAATTTTTGGGTTGATTCATTTGAACGGATGGCTTAAAAGTGGCTCACAGAGTAGATTTTTTGGACTGAGATCGTTGGGATCGATCGTTGTGATGGCGATCGTAATACGAGTAATTTGAGCAAATCGGGAAAAAAACTATTAGCGATGTTAATTGTGATGGGTAGTTACGGGTAATTTAAGTAGGAGAGTAATTGAATATTTAAATAATTCAGATCGATATCGATCGAGGAGTCACCCAACCGTCTTCTAGGAACTTTCCCTCCAGCTTCACAGTGCATTGTCCCCCCGTCTTCGCTACTTCATCCTAGTGGCATGTTCCCGGCTATGAGTAACAAATTTATATGCTTAATCGATTAAAAAATCTATTCCCTCAACGAGGTAGTGGAGTGGCGATCGAACTTGGATCCGAACGGATCGTTATTGCCCAACTCCAAAAAAAAGGTGCAGATCTCTCGCTCAAAAAGCTCTGCTTTGCAGAAGTTCCTGAAGGAATTTTTGAAGAAGGGCGCATTATCAATCCTCAAGAGTTAGGTGACTTGATTCGGACGACCTTAGCCGACAACAAAATCAAGGCAACTCACGTCACTACCTCCGTGCCGATGCGGGAATCTGTGATTAGATTAATTCCATTACCAGCCGAATTAAACGATCGAGAAGTACGCGATTTAATTCTCAATCATGAGGCAGCATTATATCTACCATACCCGCGTGAAGAAGTCGATATCGACTATCAAAAACTCGATTTAGTAACCGACGAAGATGGGTTAGATAAAATTCAAGTGATGCTGGCAGCCACCCGCAAAGAAGTTACCGATAGTTATATCGAGACTTTTCAGTATGCTGGATTAGCAGTTAAAGTTCTGGAGATTAGTAGTTTTGCCGTTCTCCGCACAATTAAAGAACAACTGCGCCAATTTGCACCGCAAGAAGCCGTCGTACTAATTGATATCGAATTTGATTGTACCGAAATTGCGATCGTTGTTAATGGTATTCCTCAATTCAATCGTACCGTGCCGATCGGGACTTTCCAACTGCAAGAAGCTCTCAGTAGCGCGATGAATTTACCGCTGACTAGAAATTCTGACGCATTACAAGATATCACCATCCCCGATGTCCCTGTCAGCAGCATGAATAACCATAGCGAAGCGATGACTAGTATTAATCCTGGTATGGCTGCCATGATGCGGATTCTCACCGAATTAGCCGATGAAGTGCGCCGCAGTATCGAGTTTTACATGAGCCACAACGGTCAAGATCTCAAGCTCGAACAACTGCTCCTAGCTGGGCCAGGTGGTGGCTTAGGACAGCTCGACCTCTTTTTTACCCAAAGATTGAGCATTCCCACCACTCAAGTCGATCCGATCGGCGGATTAGGCTTGGAACCAGAGATGGATATTCCCATCGGTCAACGACCCGGACTCGGTGTAGTCCTGGGCTTAGGTATGCGCGAGGTATAACAATATGTACACTATCGATATTAATTTACTGCGCGAACGCGCTGACTATCAGACAGGCGCACAAAGCGAGTTTATCAACAACACGACCATCGGGCCGACTGCTAAATATGGCAAAGCTCCCCTATTTGTAGGCGTTGGCATCGCAGCATTAGGCTTGCTAATTACAGGCGGCGGTTGGCTATTGTTAGGTCAGCAAACCACTCAACTCGAAGCTAAACAAAAAGACCTCGACCAAAAATTGGGTAGTCTCAAAGTTCAGGATGCTAAATTGGCAGAGCTGAACGGACAAATCGCCTCAGCCACCGACCAAAACCAATCATTAACTAGTGTTTTCAATCAGGTGCAACCTTGGTCTGCCATCCTTCAAGATCTGCGAGAAAGCATTCCTAAAGGCGTGCAGATTGCTAATATCTCTCAGAGTGAGTTAAAAGCTGCCCCGGCGGCACCCGCAACAGCCGCAGCACCCCCAGCAGCTAGTGGTGGTTTAGTTAACAAAATTTCTACCCCTCCCAATCCTGAAGCCAA
>NZ_JANYJC010000228.1 GCF_025361915.1 Chamaesiphon sp. GL140_3_metabinner_50 | reverse complement strand
TTCTCAGCTCTCATCTCGATTATGCATGTGTATTAAGTAGCATTTCCAGAATTACTGAGAGTGGCAAGGAGTTTGGGTCGTATGAGACAGATTTTTCGGAAGAGATTAGTGACTATAAATGGGGACTATATGGGTGTGTCGTTCACAGCACAATTTGTTTTCGCAAAGAGAGTTTTTTAACATTGGGAGGCTATCGCTCATTTCTGTACCCTGTAGATGATTACGACTTGCTGCTAAGATTTGAAGAGTCCTATCAGGTAGCAGTTATTAATAAAGCCTTAGTGAAATATCGTATTCATGCCAAGGCAGGAACTTTTAAGACTTTCCGTGAGATGGAATTTAAGACGCGCTATGTTGAAGAAATGGCTGCTCAAAGGCGATCTAACAAACCTGAAATATCTTTAATGGAATTTAGCCATACTCTGAATCAAGCAACTTTATGGGAAAAGTGGCAGAGGAACATCAATGAAATGGGAAGACTGATGTTTCGTCAAGCAGGTCTGATGATTGGCGAAGGGGAGTATTTTAGGGGTTTATACAGCCTTACTGTGGCATTTCTCCTCACACCAAGACTTACTCTTTATAAATTGCTAGCTTTACGTCACCGAAATGAGAGTAGATAGAGGATCTAAATACTGAAAAATCGTGCTGGTGTATCGATCGATCGAATTAAGATCGGCAAATACCTGCATCTGCGATCGATCTCCCAATGTTGCTGGTGCTTCAGTCAGGCAGCGGGTAAGTGCTAGCATCAGCTCTGACGGCTGGGTAGCATCTACAGCTAGCCCCAATTGATACTTGCTTACCAATTCTCCCATCAAACCATAATCGGTACTCAATACGGGTTTACCTGCTGCTGCTGCTAGCAATAAAATACCACTCATCCCAACGTGTCGTTGATAGGGAGCCAACACCACATCAGCAAGCTGGAAATAGGCGACGACTTCATCTTCAGGGATAAAGTCATAGCATTCAATAATTTGAATCGGCATATTCTGGCGGAGTGCGGCAATTTTCTGTTCGATATCGACTCGCTCGGCGGCGTTAGTTTTACCTACCAATAACAAACACATCTGCTGACTCAATTCGGGCGGTAATAACTCGATCGCCTCTAACAGTTGATAAATGCCCTTCCGCCCATCTAATGCCCCAAATAGCAAAAACACTCGGCGATCGGCTTCGATGCCAAGCTGGGCGCGATATGCAGCTAAATCCAGTGATGTTGAATGAGACGATCCCACCGGATCGGCTAGGGTGACGATATTGGCATTTTCTCGCTCGGCTTTGAGTACTTCAACCGCAAACGGATCGAGACAAAATACCGTCTGAAGCTGAGGGTGTGCGAGGATGCGATCGATCGTAAATCGATTGCGCCACTGTTGCAGACGCTGTTTGCGATCGGGATGATAATTAGCAAATGTATCATAGTGGAAAGTCGGTCGAAAATAGATCCCCGAAAATGGACAAGGCGACGGCATTCCCACGGCTAACGGCAGTTCGCAGGTATCTAAATACATCATCAGCGCGTGGGTAGTTTGCAACTTTTGGGCGTATTTACAAAATATCTGCCATTCGCGGAAGTTCCGTTGTAACCGACTCCATCCCGAACTTCGATCTCCTAGAGCGACGACTTCATCAGCAGTAATCGGGACGATGTTAATTGTTGGCTGCTGATGACTCTCAATCGCCGCCACTGTGTCGCGATGAATGTCTAAAAACTGCTGTAACACGACAATATCGATCGCGCCAACGACTGGCTGCTGGCAAGCATAATCGATGAGGTGCTGAATATAGTTGCCATGATGTCCGCCCAAAGCCAGATCGAATAACATCAATCTCTGTGGCTTGGTAATCGGTGATGCGGATGGTTTCATAGAGCGGGGGGACGGGGGGTTATTTGGTAGTCAGATGCGGAGATCTTACCCACCCCGCCCTTCGGGCACCCCTCCGTTCGCGAAGCGTCTGCCTGCGCAGAGGAGGGGAATTTTCTATTCACTATCCTTTATCCCTTATCCAAGAATGCTTTGAAACAGCGACTTATAGCGATGTGCTTGTACTTCCATTGCGTATTCTCGCTCCGCTTTGGCGCGTGCTGCTGCGCGGAGGTGGGGATGTCGTTCGGTATCTGACAATACCCAGGCGATGCCGCGTGCGAGATCTCGGGTATCGCCGTAGTTGGCAATGTAACCATTTTGGTGCGGCTCGACGATATCTGCCAAGCCAGTATTGGCAAATACTACTACGGGCGTACCGCAGGCGAGAGACTCTGAAGCTGTTTGCCCGAAGGCTTCTTCGATCGAAGGGGCAACCATCACGTCTGCGGCTGCGTATGCGAGTTGGAGCGATCGATCTTCGGTGAGCTTGCCTAAATAGCGGACGGGGAAGCCTAAATCTACGGGTTGCTCTGGCGCGGAAGAGCCGAAAATTACTAATTCGATCCGATCTCCCCAACCTTGGGCGCGGAGCTGTTGTAAGGCGGCTTGAATTAGATGAAAACCTTTGCGGGTGTCGCCTGTTGCGTCAATTGCGCCGAACAAGACGAGTTGTTTGTCTTGGGGCAGATTTAACATTTCTCTGGCAATCTGCGCTTCGATCGGCTTAAATACGGTCGCATCTAGCCCAAATGGGATGACGGAGATGGGGGTGTTTTTGAATAGAGCTGAGGCGCGCATACATTCCGCCATCCACTGGCTGGGAGCGACGAGATGGAGGTTTAAATTTTGCCATGCTGTGGCTTTGCGTTGCCAGACATCTTGCGATAAGTCGGCTTCGCGCTGGCTCTGGAGTTGGGGACAATTCCCGCAGGATGTTTTATAACGATCGCAGCCTAGGGTATAGTGACAGCCGCCTGTAAAGGCCCACATGTCTTGAAGCGTCCAGACTAGCGGTTGTTTAAATTCGGCTAAGGCGGAGACGGGAACGAAGCCATTACAGATCCAGTTGAGGTTGAGGATATCTGGTGCAATTCGATCGATACTTTTATGGAGTGCGGCGGGAAACCATTGCGGTGAGAATAGTTGCGTACGATCGCGATAAGATCTGTGTGGATAAGCATCGCCCATCGATCGCAATTTAGCAGCTAATTTAGATTCTGCCGTCGTTACCGTCGGATCGCTACTTTGTTTGTGTTGGACTAAAAACTGGGAATCGACTTCGATCGATCGCAACCCTTGATGAATGCGATAGGCGGCTCTAGCTGCACCGCCAGCGAGATCGAAAGTACTTAAATTTAAGACTTTCATAGTGATTGAGAAATAACTTGAGACAACTTATTTTTAGTCCTAGCAATTGCTCGGAGTAATGGATATAAACCACTGGAGATTGCTGCTAATTTATTAATTAGTTCCCAATTTAAGGGCTTTTTTACTACTTTTTGATAAATAGTCGCATAAGTCCCAGGACAGGTGCCTAAAACTGATAGTCCCATTATTTTTGCAAAATAATCAAAGGTATAAACTAGATGAAAGGTAGCTGGCAAATGACATTTAATAGTTGGCGCAAAATGATTGGAAATTACCAAATAGCCATTCAATTTTACACTTTCGATCGCGCTGGCAAATACTCTCAACGGATCGGCGACATGCTCTAATACATCAGTACTTATTAAGCAGTCATATTGTCTATCAATCGAATTTATAAACTTAATGTTGGAATATTCGGTAGATTTAAAAATTGCCAGATTATGAGGGTGAGGTTCGTAAACATCTACCAATAAATTTGACGATTGAGCTGCAATCGCTCTGGCGATCGTGCCAAATCCACCACCATAGTCTAAAACTGAATTTATGCAATCTTTACGATCGACAATCCAATCGACAAGAGACTGACGAAGTTGCATTGATAATGGGTCTTGTTCGATAAACATCCCATTTAACAGCCAGACAGGATGATTGTAGAACTTACCAATGTTATCCCAATCTAAATTTTGATTATCGCAACCAAACTCGTCCCATTGATAGTCTAAAATTTGGCAAATTCCCGAAAATTCTAAACAACCATTGCCTGTAATTGCGATTAATTTATTCATTTCTTCAATTTCTGTTGAAGTTAGAGCTGATAAATCTTGGGGCTTGAGTGTTGTAAGTAAATTAGGTATGTTTTGACTAGAGTTCATAAATTCATGTAAGATTGATAATATTATTTTAAAAGAACGACTTCTTCATAACTACCAGATTTGACAATTCGACCTCGATCTAACATATAAATTCGATCGCAATGTTCGAGCGTAGACAATCGATGTGCGATGATAATCATAGTTTTAATACCACTTAAAGATTTAATTGATTCGGTAACTAAAGCTTCCGTTTCAGTATCTAAAGCCGCTGTGGCTTCATCAAAAACGAGTATTTCTCGCTCGTGATAGAGCGCGCGTGCGATGCCGACTCGTTGACGTTGACCGCCAGAAAGTAGTACACCACGTTCGCCGACCATTGTGTCGAGACCGTTAGGAAGTTGTTCGACTAGTTCTGATAATTGCGAAGCGATAATTGCCTTGTCTAATTTTTGCCGATCGATCTCATGTTCGGGAACCCCAAAGGCAATATTTTTCTCAAGCGTATCATCAATTAAAAATATCGATTGAGGTACATAGCCAATCGAATTTTGCCAAGCGCGTAAGTCAGTATAAATTGAAACTCCATCGACAGTAATATCTCCCGATTGCGGTACTAATAAACCTAGAAGTGTAT
>NZ_JANYJC010000217.1 GCF_025361915.1 Chamaesiphon sp. GL140_3_metabinner_50 | reverse complement strand
GAGTTTGGCGGGTGGATGCAACTGGTAGCCTATTTTCACCTTAACTATCCAGGATTGAATTTCGATCGAGATATTACAGCAGGACTCGATCGATTCTCACTAGCTGTCGATTTTGATTTCTACTGGTTATACTCACACGAGCGAGAATCCACAGATTGACCTTATTTACCATCATAACCAGGCGAATCGAAAAACTTTATTACCGTTGATTTTGTTCGATTTAAAATAATGGAAATTAATTATTCACCAATTTTCTTGGTGAATAGTTATTGCCCCGTAGCCGCGTAGCTCGTAGTTAACACGATCGATCTCATGCAGCTTAGAATTGAAGCATAGTTACGAATGATGGGATATGCTACAAACACGATGGGTTACGATGCGATCGGTCAAACAACTTTTGTGTGTGTTAGAGATCGTCTGCTTGAGTATCTTTAGTTGTCCTCTAACTAGTCTGGCTGTAGCAATTCAGGATGTTCCCAATCCTCGCCAGATGGCTGGAGAATGGGTTACCGATTTGGCTAACCTGTTAGATACCCAAATGGAAAAGCAACTCAACCAAGCCATTTCTGAGCTAGAGGCAGATAATGGCATTGAAATAGCGGTTGTTACCGTTCCCGATACCAGTCCATCGCCCACTCCTAAAGATTTTGCAACACAGTTATTCAACTATTGGGGCATCGGTAAGCGAGGTCAAAATAACGGTGTGTTACTATTGGTGTCCGAGGGCGATCGGCAAGTAGAAATCAAAACTGGTAGCGGCATCATGAATTTGCTACCTAATTCTCAACTGCAATCGACGATCGACATGGATATATTACCTCGATTTCGATCGGGAAACTTTGCCGAAGGGATCTGGGTGGGCACCCAATCTTTAATTCAAGCAGTTCGCACTGCTCCTGAGGGGATCGAATCAGAACCACCGTCTCTATATTCACCAGTTAAACCTAATACTTATGTGATTTTAGAGATCGTCACCATCTTCGTTGCCATCAGTTGCTGGATAATTTTGCTGATGTTTCAACCTCCGAAAGTAGATCCGCAAGGACGTTCCTTGCGAACAGATGGACAACGAGACAAATCGCTCATCTGCAATGGCTGTCGTTTGACAATGCAACCAGTCGATGCTCAAACTTTACTCACTTACCTAACTCCAGCTCAAAGTATCGCACGAGAATTAGGGGGTGTTGCCTTCGAGGGTTGGCAATGTCCGCCGGAGTGCAAACAATCAACTCCACCTGTGGGCATTCACCTGCGAGAATACATTCTAGATAACCAGCAATTTCAGATCTGTTCAAACTGTCAGGAGCGGACGATTCAACGCTCGGTAGAAATTCTAGTACCTGCAACCATCACCAAACCAGGTAGTCGCCGCATTAAACAGCGATGCCACTCTTGTTTATTGGTGAAAGAGCAAGAAGAGAAAATCGCACCGGGATCTCCCGTCTATAGTGCTGATGGTGTGTATATCGGTAGTGTCACCTATTCTTCCGGTAGTAGCGATAGCTTTGGCGGTGGCGATAGCGGTGGCGGTGGCGGTGGCGATGGTGGTGCTGGCGGCGGATGGTAATTATTTAACAACTCCCGTTCCCCAGCCATCGTATTCGCCGTTGTGTTCGATCGCTAGATAAAAAATTGGCAGCGTGACATTACAGCCATCTATCATCTAATATCGTCAATTATTCAATTTGCTGCGATGGATAATAACCTTTAATTTCGTGGTTGTAAAAACTGCCGATCGAATCTGTCGATTGCAGATCTTCCCATAGTTCTGGTTCGACGTGGGAATATTGATAAACAGCTCCGCTATTAAATTCAATTTGCAAAATCTCGCGCTCTTCATCGTAGCCTACTTGTGCTGCCATCGAAGAACAGGCGGGCAACATTTCAATCTCTTCACTCGGCGCAATTGCAGGAGTAGATGCCATAATCCGATCGAGTAGTTGCAAGCCTTCATAAGCTGCGAGTGGAGCGGGAATTTCGATATATTCGATCTCATTTTCGCGCTCGATTAGCAGCTTGAGTCCATTATCATCGTGCGCGATCGCTCTCAAACTGCTTAAATCGATTTTACTTAGCTTCATCTAAAAATGCGCTCCTACGATCGGTGAAATCCTCAGTTATTTGCCAACACCCTTAGTACTATTATATTATAAATTGGGTCGATCGTCAAGTCTCAATTCAGGATTATTAGCTCCAGACGGCGGTTCTGGGCGACGTTCTGGTCTGGGCGGTCGAGCGACTGTTATCGGCGTACCGCGATAGCAGCCGATCGTGTAGGGATATTCCCAAGTAGCATGATAGTGATAGATTTGGGTCTGTTTGCCATCCCAATCGACCGGATGGATATGACCGTGACAGACATCTAAATCGCTATTTGTGGCACCTTTACCACCTTCGAGGCGATGACCGTAGATGCCAAATCCATCCAGTGCGTAACCTAATAATGCCGAGTGTCCCTTGCCAGGATCGCGTTTATCCAAGCAGGTGGTAATACTATGATAGTGGTACGTACCGCGATTTTCGGGGTGTCCCTGGCAACTATCTTGAATCTCGTGAGCGACGGCATCTTTGCCATTAGCATCGAGCGCGTTAAATAAATAGCCACCATTGAGCAATATGCCAACTTGCCCCATCGGTACGCATGAGGGTGCGGCTAGCTGGGGATTGGCGGGTAAATTGAGGGTTGCAGTACCCGATCGAATTGAATTAGGATTGCGATCGAATGCATAAGCATCATCCTGTGGCGAGATCGGAAAATTACCCGTCGGATCTTGGGGGAGGCGATTGCTGGCAATCTGGCGCGATCGATCTTTGATGGTAATATCGAAGTCCCCCGGCCAATAGACGCGACCGTTAACTGTCGGTTTGGTCGTTAAATTATATGTGGCATTATCACCAATCCAATCGCCGCTGGCATGTGCCCCCTGTCGGCGCAAGCCGCCAAATTGAGTCCGACAAGACCACAGAAATCCTGTTTGGGGTTTAGTCGAAATCCGCCCGTCACCGATGGGAATATGGCGCAGATCGACGCTCGCTGGTGAAGGTTTATAAGCAAGTGCCTGCCAGCCGAAAGTAGCAATTAGCATGACTACAAACAGACAGATGGAGATCGCATAGCTCACGAGCGATTTTCTATTCCCAATCTTCCCAAAGTGTCTCATTGCTTAGAGTCTTCCCGAACGGCGACAATCGAATCTTTGTATTTATTATCCTCGATCGGTTGCCGATCGAACTAATCGAATTTATCTTTCGCGAGATCGAAGTCTGTTTCCTCAACTATATTTCCCTTGACGATCGTGTAAACCGAATTGAGGGAAAACTAAGATTATGAATAATATTATTTCTCCCGCTTCAATGTTACGTACTGCATAATTATGTCGATATTTCTTCTAAGTCACGAGCGGCATCTGGCGCGATAATATACTGAGCCAATCTACCGAGCCTCTTTTGCTGCTTGTAGTTTAGCTCTCAAATTAGCTAGTACAAATTCTCCATCTAATCCTTCCCCGCGTTCGCGTAGCGTCGGCTCTGCCGAATCGAGTTGTGCTACTGCACTATCTATCTGAGATCGTAGTTCGGTTGCCAATTGCTCTATTGAATTTTGAGATTGGAGTAAATTCAATGCTGCCTCAATCGCTTCATCAGAGCTAGCATACTTGCCCGCGAGTATTTGTTGGTGAATAAAATTTTCTAATTCGGGTTTGAGTGTTAGGTTCATAACCATAGAACACAATTTATAACCTTTATCTATTATAGCCTAGCCAGCGTTTAGGCAATTTACTCAAATCGCAGAGCCTGACCTTTAATATCCGATCGAATCTCACCTTTTTCGTAGACAATATTCCCATTAACGATCGTGTAAACAGGGTATCCCGTAAGACTCCAACCTTCAAAGGGACTCCAGCCGCATTTGCTGACGATATCTTTACGTTCTAATGGGCGATAATTTTCGAGATCTACTAATACTAAATCGGCATCGTAGCCGATCGCGATCGTGCCTTTATTAGGAATATGATAAGCTTTGGCAACTGCGGTAGACATCCAGTTAGATACTTGCTCGATCGTACATTTCCCGGCAACTGCTTGGGTAAGCATAACAGGTAATGATGTCTCGACTCCGGGCATTCCCGATGGGGTATTGGGATAACCTTTAGCTTTTTCTTCGAGAGTATGGGGCGCGTGATCGGTGGCGATAAAATCGATCGTGCCATCTAATAATCCCGCCCACAATACATCGTTATCATGGTGCGATCGTAATGGTGGATTCATCTGAGCTAGGGTACCGATTTGGGCATAGGCATCGGTATTTAGCATCAAATGTTGGGGTGTGACTTCGGCAGTTACCCAGGCGGGTTTATGTTGGCGGAGGAATTCTACTTCGATGGCGGTGGAAAGATGGAGGATATGTAGGCGACGCTGGTATTTGTCGGAAAATTTTACCGCGAGTTTGGTGGCATTGAGGGCGGCGATATCGTCTTGAATTTGAGAATGGATGGCAGGATCGGTAATGCCAGCAAATTCTTGTTTGCGCTGGTTGATGCGTGCCTGATCTTCAGCATGTACCGCAATTAAGCGATCTCCCTGGGCGAAAATCGGTTCTAAGGCGGCAGCAGTATCGACGAGCAGATCGCCATGTGCCGAACCCATGAACACCTTGATGCCGCAGGTAGGGGTGGCTGTGCGAATATCTGGCAGGTTGGCGGGAGTCGCGCCAATAAAGAAGCCGTAATTGACGATGCTCTTACGGGATGCGCGATCGAGTTTATCATCGAGCGCAGCTTGGGTAATGGTTAGTGGTTTGGTATTGGGCATCTCTAAAAACGATGTCACGCCACCTTTAGCGCACGCATGGCTGGCGGTGACGAGATCTTCTTTATGCTCTAATCCTGGCTCGCGGAAATGGACTTGCGGATCGATAACACCGGGCAACAAAACCAAGCCAGTTGCGTCAATTTCTCTAGTTGCGTCGGTATTGGCAATCTCAGGGGCAATTTCGACAATTCGTTCGTCTCGAACTAAAACATCACCCACTAGCCATTTACGATCCGACAAGAGGATGCGCGCGCGACGGATTAGCAAAGAATTAGCGTTCATACTCGATCGGTAAAAATAAAGGGCATAATGGTCTATGGGCGATGCAATTTTAAAGACGAGATCGCCATAATTTTAGACTTAGCTGTAACGATTTGATATCTCAATCGAGTCTCACCTAAAATTTTACAGTACGATCGGGGAGGTTGTTCGGACGAGCATTCGATAATTTCACGATCGCAGCAGCATCGGCTCTCAACTCGCACCCACTCACTCATTGATATCCCACTCAATCGCCTTATGGACTACGAACAGCCGCCATCAGACTCTAAACATCCTCCAGAAGTTGAAACTAGTTCCGAGTACGAGGAAGTGAGTGATGCTCCGACTACTGCACCCGAACCCAAAGTCGAAAATCCTTGGGCTGAAACGATCAAAACGATCGGGTTGAGTGTACTCTTAGCTTTTGGGATTCGGACTTTTGTGGCTGAGGCGCGGTATATTCCGTCTGGCTCGATGTTACCAACATTGCAAATTAACGATCGATTGATTATCGATAAGGTTAGCTATCTATTTTCCGATCCCGTCCGTGGCGATGTTGTTGTCTTTAATCCTACCGCCCAATTAGAAAAAGAAAAGTATAAAGATGCTTTTATCAAACGGGTAATTGGTTTACCTGGCGATCGGGTTGCTGTTAAAGGTGGTAAAGTTTACGTCAATGGTAAACTCTTATCCGAAAATTATTTAGACGAACCCCCTGCTAAAGATTGGAGTACTAACGATCGCTACGCTAGCGACGAACTGTATAAAGTACCTTGGCCCACTGATGGCATTATTCCCAAGGGGCAGTATTTAGTGCTGGGAGATAACCGCAATAATAGTTACGATAGTCACTACTGGGGCTTCGTACCTAAAGATAAGATCGTCGGGAAAGCAGTCGTCCGCTTTTGGCCGATCGATCGTGCGGGTGGCATCGATCCACAGCCCGATTATCGCTAAGTACATCAATACACATGGATGAAGAAGAACGAGATCGATCGACAATTTTAGAACCAACTATCGCACCTGAAAAAGTAGAAAGTCCGTGGGGCGAGACGCTCAAAGTCATCGGATTTAGCGTCTTTTTGGCATTGGGAATTAGGACTTTTGTAGCTGACTCTCGCTATATTCCGTCCGGCTCGATGTTACCTACATTGCAAATTAACGATCGACTAATTATCGATAAGATTAGCTATAAATTTTCCGATCCCGTACGCGGCGATATTGTGGTATTTTATCCTACCGCCAAACTGGAACAAGAATTAAAAGCTGATGGCGAGAAAAAATTCAAGGAACCGTTTATCAAACGGGTAATCGGACTTCCCGGCGATCGGATTGATGTCAAGCACGGTCTAGTATATATTAATGGTAAAGTCCTCTCCGAAAAGTATCTCGGCGAACCTGCTGCATATCGCTGGAGTAGTACCGAAATTGTTCCTGATGGCATCGTTCCTAAGGATCGTTATCTTGTCTTAGGCGATAACCGCAATAATAGTTACGACGGTCATTATTGGGGCTTTTTACCCAAAGATAAAATTATTGGTAAAGCAGTAGTTAGGTTTTGGCCGATCAATCGCGCAGGCGGGATCGATCCACAACCCGATTATCGCTACTAGTGAGCTATAAAATTAGCTGCTAGAATTGGCAGCGACAAAGACATTGACAACAACGTCAACCCCGTCAGAATGGCAATAGTCTTTCGATCGCTTTTAACAATTCTTTGCAATTGCTCGATTGCTTGCTCGTGTTCGGCAAGTACGTTAGTCTGTGCAACACAGGCACCCGATAATTTTTCGAGTAGATCGATACATCTTTCGGTTTGAGATTCCGTACTTTTATCCAACTTCGATATTGCTTGATGAACTTTTTCAATCATCTCCATCAGTTCATCCCTCATCGAGCTAGAGCTAAACCTGCGATTTTTCTCGCTTAATACCTCGTAGTCGGGATCTTTTTGACTCGATTGCAAGTATTCTCTAAGTTCGTCTTCTGATATTTTAAACTCGTCTTCTGGTAAATTGTCTTCCATTTTAATTTTTTACAACTAAAGCTTGTCATCAAGTTCTGCGAACACCTTGGATTGCTCAATACAGCACTTCTGTCGCTACTTCCATCTGTGCAGGATACCCATATTGCAGAAGTAGTCTTTTGACTGTCGCCTTCATTTTAGCACGGATGCTCTCTTTGAGGTTGTAGTCGTAGCCGTTGCTGTAGGCATAGCCGATGGTTTGGAGGATTTGGAGTCGATACCGTTCGATTTCAATATTCAAACTCGTTCGTCAAATCTAGTTCTAAAACTGCCGTATTTAATCCAATACTGTTTAATTTGATGATGGGGAGTATGCAGACTAGCTTTAGCTTGATATAGTATGACTTGACATCGATCGCCGATCCAAATTTTACCGATCGATTCGACCGAAATTAACGTTCCACCCAAGGCTTCGATACAGTCAGTAAATCGCTCGATCGTGCTATAGTCAACAGTTTCAAATACAAAAAAGTTACCTAAAGAAATTAGGTGTCGGCTTCGCACCCAGCATTGCATTTTTTTCTCGGCTTCTGGTGGTAACATAGCGATGGGAACCGATCGGTACCAATTAGATAGACAAGCCAAGTATGAATCTAGTTCAAATTATAACGAATTAGGATTTATTTCGTCTGCAAAACTGGTTACTTTTTCAAATTTTAACATGCCAAAAGCCGAACCCCAGACTTTTTCATGAGTATTAATATCCATCCCCTTATCGAGACTCACCCAGGTATTTTCGCCGATTTCGACATCGCTAATTAAGTAAGTCGTCGCCCCATTGCGTTCGATGAAACATTGATTTCCCGGCTCGACTCGTCCGCGAAATATTTCGCCATCGCGACTAAAAATCATCGAACAATTACACCGACGTTCGAGACAATCGTGAGTGATTGTTTTAAGAATATCCGGCTCTCTAGCAGCTCCAGCATATAGCATCGCATCTTTGAGGCTATAGTTTTCAATGTAAGTATCTTCGCCGCGATCTACTAATTTATGCACCCCCTGACGATAAGGACTCCATAAATCGTAATCGTATACCTGCTCGGAGTAAAATCCGATCGCATTAAAAAATTCAAACGGTAACGGACGAAAAAAGATCCGAATATGCGCGTAATGTTGAGGCTCTGCGGCTGCTTGTTGGTGATTGCTAAAATCACCAGCCATCCACCGAGCTAAGAGAATTGAATCGCTCATGAGTTAGTGGATAGTGAATAGTGGATAGTGAATAGGGAATAGTTACTATTCTCTTGCTGTTTCAATTCTATATGAGATGTCTCCGAACTCCGAACTCCCATCTCCCATCGCTAACATTTTCATACTCCGATCCAGCAACGCCTAAGTTGTTGTCATCGATCGTAATTCGGAGGAAAAGGAAGCCGTTACGACACCATTACCATCGCTGGTTTTAATTGTCGATACGCGAAACCTTAAATTAGGATTGACAAACCAGATTCGCTCTTCAGCGGCGGCGCGATCGTATTCAGTTATCAATACGAAAGTACCATCTTCAGTAATCTGATAGCGAGCGGCGGCTGGGATAGTTTCAGCATAACCGCGATCGCGCAATAATTGACCCCCATTTAGCAAATTGGGATCGGGAATCGGTACTAAGACAGTACTCCCTTTAAGCACCTCGGCTTCATCCCAATCAGATTCTCCTTCCCAACTCATTTGGAATGGCGAAACCGCTTGACTGGGATCGATGCTATAAGCTTGACACAGCTCGATGACGGCGGGATTATCTGGCGTGAGGGCGACGATCTCGATTTCCGATCGCACTGCTTCAAAGTGCCCGAAAATCATGTGATGGGCACTCCGTTGTGACTTCCATTGCCCGATCGAACCTGCTACAAATTGAGTAATGTCCATTCGTACCTAAATTAACGTTTTTTTGATTTTGACGACGCTCGGCGCGATCGTTTTAATCTTAAAATTTAATAAAACCAATAAATAATCGATCGGATCGATCGAGTGCTAACTCAGTAAAAGTTATCGGTAAGACTGATTACTCAGCTATGATGCACAGATCGACCGTGTTTAGATCTAAATAAGACTGACTGCGACGGCGATGGCTTACCCCCCAACCCCCCTTATAAAGGGGGGCTTTCCAGATCCCTTTATTTATCTAAGGAAACTTTCCGGCTCCCTCCCCTTTATAAGGGGAGGGCTGGGGTGGGGTAAAGATCCCCGCCGCAGCCAACCACACTAAAATCGGTTCTAGACGATTTCAGTAATACTGACGATTTTGCCGCTGGTGCGGTTGATGCGTTGAATCTGAGGAGTCATCCGATCGCCACGTACGATATATTCAGTAGTACTGACGCGACGCGGGCCAGTAAATTTGGCACCAGTAACGACAATCTTGAACATCTTTTTGTTAGCTTCACCAGAACCGCCCAAACTGACTTTGGATGCGGTAGTTTTGCTGGTGCTATTGGTAGCAACCGAATAGACGAGTTGCGAAGACTTAACCGAGCTGCTTACTTGCGCGGGGCCGCGATCGATCGCAATCAGCCGATTGTAAGCTACTTGACTTTTACCATCTTCACTCAGACTGCGATTGTAAGGAACGATATTTTCCCCAAAAGTAGACTGATACTCATCGCTATCGACATAAGAATCGATTTCGGCATCGTAACCTTCAGCGACACAACGCACGATATGTGCGGATACTTCGGCTTTGGATTCGGGAGGGCGACCCAAGAAATGCATGAAGTTCAGTTCGGTGAACCGATAAGGCGCGCATTTTTGGAAGTAGCGATTGCGATAAAATTCAGATTTACCCACCGCACGGACGAATTCCCGGACGGAGAGGCTGCCATCTGCCAATTGCGATTCGGCAGAGGTGAGACGTTCGCTTTCCATTACATGAGGATTGCCCAAAACGTGCTTGTAAACTGCCCGAATGACGGCTTGTACGTCATCAACCTCACGATTGGGCCATAATTCCATTCTTGTCATGGTTGCCATAATTATTTCGATCCTAAATTGTTGTTATTTGATACTTACTTAGCAAAAATTGGCGGTGAAAACCGCAAATACATCAGAGGGCGTTGGGATGCGTGTAGTTTCGCACTCGTAAACCTTAGAGAATCCCTTCTATGATTTACCCCCCTATAATTTACCCCCCAACCCCCCTTATAAAGGCGGGCTTTTGCTCCCTCCCCTTTATAAGGGGAGGGTTGGGGTGGGGTAAAGGACTACGCAGCAACTCAAATAACTTGTCGGTACGCGGTAGCCTTAACAAAGGGGAAACCAGAATCGGGGATTCAAGCCTAAGACCTAAAACCTAAAACCTAGCCTAAACCGCCGTCATACTGACGATCGAACCACCTTGCTTGTGAATCCGTTGATAGGTTTCTGACAACTGCTCGTAGGGCACCATGTAGACTTGGTTGCTGCGACGGAACTTGGAAATGTTATTGAGCGTTTTAGCCCGATAACCAGTAACCTCGATCCGGTAAACTTTACCTTGGTCGCCAGCACCCGCACCATGACGAGAGCGGGGGTTAATTGGCGGATTGCGGAAGGTGTTACCAGGAGCCGTAACAGCCGTAGCGATCGCGTTAATGACCAAAGCGTTGAGTTTGGGCGATTTACCAGCCAAGTCGGCCTTGAGGGAGCTAGTAGATGCCCCACGTACCAATTGGAACGTGTGGGTAAAGCCCACCATGTGGGTGATGGCTTCGGTTTTGTAGCCGCGAATGTAAGGAACGATATTATCGCCAAACACGTTCTGGTACTCGTCGCTGTCGATGTATGAATCGATTTCGGCATCAAAGTCACCAGCATCTAAGATGGCACTGTGAGCTTTCATTTCGTCATAGCTATTAGGCGCACGACCTAATAGATGGCGGAAGTTTAATTCCACGAACCGATAGCGAGGACAATCGCTAAAACGAGACATGTAAGCATCGGATTTCGCGATCGCGCGGACAAATTCTCTTACGCTATAAAAACCGCTCTTGAACTGAGACTCGGCAACTACCGCCCGTTCGCTCTCCATGACATAGGCATTACCTAGTACTTGGCGATAAACGGCACGGATAATTGTCTCGGCTTCGTCAACGGAGCGTCCGGGTACCCACTCGACTGGTGGGGTTTCGTCAAATAGGCTGACACCTAACTGTGAAGCTGGCCCAAAATACATTTACTAAGTCTCCTTTAACTGCACAATCATAAATCTGAGAACAATTGTCTCAAAATTTTAAGCAATTTTGGCATTACCTTTACAAGTAATAACCTTCAATCCGTGAATTATGAGCGGGTTCGGACTCTAGCAGTCAACCTAGCAAGCTAAGTTACCCACTCTCCTCTCCCATAAGCTTTTATAATCTTCTCTATACTAATCTTCATATATAGCTGTAACTCTGAATACTAAGAATCATTAAGTTTTACCGTGGCAATTCGCTGTGCCAGAGTGACACCACTTTGATACCACTTTGAATAGCGATCGCACTTTGGATTTTGGATTGGTGGTTCCCCCTAAAGCCTAATACCTAAAGCCTAATACCTAACGCCTAACGCCTAAAGCCCAATACCTAATACCTAAAGCCTAGTTAAGCGACTCTCGATGCCACTTTAAAGATACTGTCTGGAGATTTACCTGCGATCGTCGCATCCCAGCCGATCGATTGTAAGAACCCATCCCCTGACTTAGTTTCAACCACATCTACGCCCCATTGGTTGGCTTGCAAGGCATCGGGAGAACTACTGGTGGCGGGGGTGGTTTTAATGCCACCTAAAATTAAAATGTCAAACTCGATCGAACCTGACGATTTTGTCCGACTAGTTGTTAAAATCTCGGCGCATTTTTCACCCAATTGGTGCGGTGTAAGCAAATTTTCCTGACACACGACTTCGACGATCCAGTGTGGATTATCGACTTGACGACATTGGACTTCTAGATGAGAACTGAAACCATCGATGAATACCTGAGTGAAGGCTTCCCGACTCATGGCGGGGACATTAGCATCCTTGATGTCGAAATTGTGAGAGAGGAGCATTCGCAAGGTTTGAGGGCTATTCATGGCTGGTTGTGAAGGATTTTAGTTGACCGATGAGGTGGTCGAAGTAGGGCGTAACGATCGCATGTTGACTGGGATCTAGTCGTCGCAAACTTGCTGCTTTCATGCCTTCAAGTCCGACTGTCATCGCATCGAGGGGGACTTGTAACTCTTGATAGAGAGCTTGCATATTTTTTAATCCTTCAGCACTGGTGTACTCGGAATTACCACCCGCCAACCCATAACTAATCGGGCGAAGATAGTGCCAAAAATCTCGCCAACAAGCCTCAGCGCGTTCGGGGGGATAAAGTCCGCCACCTGGTTCGGCAATGTGGGGAAATTGAGTATAGAGTTGGATTCTAGCTTCATCGATGATTTCGACGACCCGATCGCGCAATAATTGAGAAATTGGGATTAGGTTAGATGTTGCAGGTGAAAGTGCCGCAATTTGGGCATAATTTTCATCGGTGAGGTAAACCCGCGCATCTTCAGCGGCTTGGAAAATAGCGATGCTAGCTGCGGGGTGAGATTGCCAACTAGTAAAGCTGACAATTCTGGCTCTAGCAATCAGATCTTTAATTCGATCGGTCAACATGTGATTTTTTTAAAGATAAGTTCGACCCTATTTAGAGATCGGTTTGCCAAACTTATTATACTTTCTCAAATGCGAGGATCTAACTCAGTTGTCACCACATAACTCGATCGCCAGAGCGGAATAGTTTGGGGCTGTTTGCGAATATACTCAAACAGATCTGTAAGCTGTGCTAACTGCAATCGGAGCGGTCTTTTCTGGGCATCCGCCAACCATTTAAACTCTGGCAACTTCGCAAAAATTCCCGCCCACAAGCAGGTAGTACCGACCGTAATCGGCTGCAAAAATTCAAACGGCGATGGTGGATATTGCGGTAGTCGTTGGATCGTACCCGTCAGTGCGGGATTTGCCATCAGCGGCGAAGGGGCGAGCAACACCACATTACCCAGTGGATCTCGCTCTAACAACAGTAGATAACCCAGCATCCCCCCAGATATTTCTAACAATACCGAAGTGCGACTGACGATCGTCTGTTGAAACCGATTCCCATCGAGATTAGCATCTCCGGGCGGTAATACTAGCCCGAATCGATCGGACGCATCCGCCGCCATGTCCCACAATAGCCCCCAAGTCACGGTTAAATCGCGATCGAACCATTCCACATCAGTAAAAAACTCGTCACGATACACCTTCAATCCTTTAAAAATTGCTTCCCAAGTCGGACGATCTAACCTTTGCCCATTCAGAGCCTTGCGCGCCACTGGTTCGCCACTAATTTCAGGAACTCGCGATAATAACTTCTTAGTGGTACTAATCTTGCGCTCTTTGAGCATATTTTTCCACTTAACCAATTTTACGCCAGAGATCTCGATCGCAGCAGCTCGATCGGCATTAGTAGTTTGCATATTAAGACTTTGAGCCTGTTAAAATTGACTTTTTTGTGTAATAACCGATCGTAGCAGTGAATATCAATAGCGATGCAACGATTTAATCTAACTATATTTAAGCAGTTTTGGGCGATCGCCAAGTCCTACTGGTCGAGCGAGTCAAAATGGCGGGCGCGGGGACTGCTGTTGGCGATCGTGCTAATGTCCTTATGCTATACCGGACTGGCGGTGTTGCTCAATGGTAAGCGGGGCGAACTGATTTCGGCACTATCGGCGAAAGATGAAGTCAGATTTTGGCAAACAATCTGGATTTTTGCCGGGACATTAGTTGTCTACGCGCCACTGTATGCTGGTTATACCTATCTGCGCGATCGACTGGGCTTAAATTGGCGCAAGTGGTTGACAGACGATTTTATCGATCGCTATTTTCAGCACCGCTCTTTCTACAATCTTACCGATCCAGATAGTGCGATCGATAATCCCGATCGACGGATTAGTGAAGATGTCAAAAGCTTTACCCAGGAGTCGCTGACGCTGCTGCTAGCGATCGTCGATTCCCTCCTCGCCATTGGTGCCTTTGCCAGCGTCCTGTGGGGCATTTCGCAGCCATTGGTGCTATTTTTAGTCCTCTACGCTCTGATTGGTACGCTCACCACTGTCGGGATCTTTGGTAAACCCTTAACGCGACTCAATTTCGACCAGATTAAAAAGGAAGCTGATTTCCGGTTTGGGTTGGTGCGAGTCCGCGAAAATGCCGAAGCGATCGCTTTTTATCAGGGCGAGCAATATGAATCAGGTCTGATTAAAGGTCGATTTACTGAGGTAATTAATAACTTTAAAAAATTGATTTTTTGGGAATTAAATCTCAATATTTTAACTAATGCTTATGAATTTATTCCCTTTATTCTCCCGGCGATCGTCGTCGCCCCCGGAATATTTTCGGGCGAATTAGAAATTGGTAAAGTTACTGAAGCTCAAGGCGCATTTATTCGGGTCTTCTTCTCGCTCAACCTAATTGTATCGCGGTTTCAATCGCTGACTACTTTTAGTGCTGGAGTCGAGCGGTTATTTACATTTTCAGCATCTTTAGATCCCACTCTCCCAATTGAAGCAGTCGATTCGCAGCAGCACGATACGATCGAGACTAAAGTTGGCGAACGTTTAGAGTTAGCTAACATGACGCTCCAAACACCCAACTATCAAAGAACTCTGATCGAAAGTTTATCAGTCACATTACCCGCAGGTCAAGGCTTACTAGTCAGAGGGCCGAGCGGTTGTGGTAAAAGTTCCTTGCTCCGGGCGATCGTCGGATTATGGTCTGCCGGGACAGGCACAATTATCCGACCAGCACTAACCCAAATGCTATTTTTACCCCAACGACCTTATATGGTTTTGGGTACACTTCGCGACCAATTACTGTATCCAAATCTAGATTTGAAAGTTGACGATCTGCAACTAAAAGAGATTTTAATTCGGGTTAATTTACCAGATCTCGCTCAACGGCATGACGGATTCGATACCGAACAAAATTGGTCGCAAGTGCTATCTTTAGGCGAACAACAGCGATTGATTTTTGCCAGATTGTTACTCAATCGTCCTAAATATGCTATTTTAGATGAAGCTACTAGTGCCCTTGATGCCAACAACGAAGCGCATCTATATCAGGAATTACAAGCATCGGGAATGACATTTCTCAGCGTCGGACATCGAGAAAGCTTGAGCGATTATCACCGATCGATTTTAGATTTAACTGCCGTCGATGCCGATACTGAAGCCGAACATCAAACCTGGATGCTAACCACAGCCGATCCTCTTCCCCTGGAAACATAGGTTATAGTTGAGTTTTACTAGGGATGATAATCATCGAAAAATAGGGAATATTGCGCGGATCGACATCTTCGATCGCGATAATTTTTTGCTCGGTTGAAGTTGCATGTTCGATGTATTTAGCGCGAGATAATAAATCTAAATCGCTCAATATCTGACGAACTTTCTCAAAATGGCGACGGAGTTTAATAATAGCAACTGCATCGGCATTGACTAATTGAGCAGTCAATATATCTGCCGATAAAGTTGCCGACAAAATACTGAAAATATCATTACGATAACAGATCGGCGTGCCGATCGCGGCGGCGGCACCCATTGGTGACGCTACTCCCGGCACGATTTCGGTGACAAATCGATCGGCTAATCGGGTAAATAAATACATGAACGAGCCGTAAAATAACGGATCGCCACAGCATAATACCACCACATCTAACCCTGCGGCTAAATGCGCTACGATCGGTCTAATTGCTTCAGCATATAATTCTTGGGCAGCTTCAGGATCGAGCGCGCGGGGAAAATGAAAACAAACTTCGATTTGCTTGCCAGTTAAATAGGGTGCGACAATCGATCGAGCGATACTTTCGCGATCGTTCGCCGATTGATAGGCAATCACCGGAGCCGACTGCAATAGTCGAAACGCCTTGAGTGTCAATAACTCAGGATCGCCAGGGCCAACCCCAATACCATATAATCTCCCCGTCTGAATTGCAACCATTACGATCGAATGTTCCGCATTTGAATTGGATTTCAACTTTTCAGGTATTAGGTATTAGGTATTAGGTATTAGGTATTAGGTATTAGATTTTGGGCTTTAGGTTTTAGAAGAATTGTATTTCTGACTCCTTTTCCCTTTCCCCTTTTCCCTTTTCCCTAAAGCCTAAAACCTAAAACCTAAAACCTATTCCCGCTCCATCGCCAACGCATTAACCGCCGCCGCCGCCATCGCACTACCACCCCGTCGCCCGTGAATCGTCAGAAAAGGTACGCCCCGACTATCTGCCGCTAGAGCTGCTTTAGATTCTACCGCACCCACAAAACCAACCGGAAAACCGAGAATCAGTGCGGGTTTGGGTGCGCCTGCGTCGAGCATTTCGAGGAGTCTAAATAAAGCTGTGGGTGCATTTCCGATCGCAATTACCGAGCCAGCTAAATGAGGTCGCCATAATTCTAAAGCGGCAGCCGATCGGGTATTCTCTAATTGGGCGGCTAAATCAGCAACTTGCGGATCTGGAAGGGTACAAATTACGCGGTTATCTACAGGTAGCCGTTTGCGCGTCACGCCATCTGCTACCATCCGCGCGTCGCACAATATTGGTGCCCCATCTGCTAATGCTTTGCGCCCAATTCGCACGGCATCGATCGAGTAATCGAGATCCTTAACAATATCAATCATCCCACAAGCATGGATCAGCCGCACGGCGACAGCATTGAAATCGGCTGGTAATGTATCTAGTTGCGCCTCCGATCGAATCGTAGCAAATGATTGGCGATAAATTTCCGCCCCATCGCGGATGTATTGTAGGGGTGCGGGGATGGTGATTTTGGAGGACATGAATTAGTTTGGAGATGGGAGGTGGGAGATGGGAGTAAGAAGTAAGGAGTAAGAAGTAAGGAGTGTGGGGAGTCTGGAGCGATAGATATTGATTTACCCTATTCCCTATTCCCTATTCCCTATCCCCTATCCCGACGGGTAAACGATCGAAAAGATTCTTGCGGATTGAGGCGATTTTGGTGGTAGGTGGCGATGAGATTGACGATCGCGATCGGGACT
>NZ_JANYJC010000107.1 GCF_025361915.1 Chamaesiphon sp. GL140_3_metabinner_50 | reverse complement strand
TTTCCGGCTCCCTCCCCTTTATAAGGGGAGGGCTGGGGTGGGGTAAAGGTCTGCGATCGTTACTAACATACTTGTGGATACACCGTAGCTTTTTAAGAGGGGAACCGGATCCGGAAGTCCCCCTTTTCAAGGGGGATTTCTAGGGTTTAAGCTTAAAAGAATTGATTTTTCAGGCACCCTCTCAAGCCTTACCTATTTCGGGATATTCATGCCGTACGAATGGAAGATCGATAATTTCTCCTGCCACATCGCCTAACATGACTTGCAACCCGACACCGCCCGCTTTCGATCGCACATAGCTCAATCCCACAACTCCAGCAGCGGTTTCGCTACAGCTAGTCAAAACGCCCACCTTTTCACCACCCACAGTAATCGCCGTACCTACCGTCACAATTTCGGCTAATTTAATGCCCCATAAATATTGTTTGACACCTTTATAGGTATTGAGTCTGGCGATCGTTTCTTGACCGATATAGCAGCCTTTAGTAAACGAAATCGTATCCCATAAACCCACCTCTAAGGGGTTGTAATCGTCGGTTAACTCCGCATCGGGCTTGGGTCTACCGCGCTCGATTCGCAGGCATTCCCAAGCATTTTCATCGACGATTGCCGCACCTAAATTAGTTATAGCTTGTTGTAGAGCTGCCGATTTATCGCGATCGCAAATCAATCGATATCCAGGTAAACCTAATTCAGTCCCGATCGCGATCCGCACTTCAATCCCATCGATATTAACTAATTGATGCCCAGATTGAGGTAAATTCACAGGACAACCCAATTTTTCTAATAGCCCCGAACTTTCCGCACCCATTAAAGTGAAACTCGCCAGCTTATCCGTGACATCTTTTAATTTAACTCGATCGGCAAAAAAGATATAGCGATCCAACCAATCAAATAAATATTTACGACGCGTCGGTGATGTAATTAACAACACCTCATCATCTAAAATTAATCCGGTGACCAGATCGATCGTTCTAGCGGTCGAAGTAATAAATACCGTATCGCAGACCTCACCCGCTTGCCGCTGTTCAAAATCTGCCGTACTTTGATTGTGTAAAAATCGCAGCCTGTCGCGATCGCTCACAATTATTTTACCCCATTCAGAACTATCGTAAATAGCCGCAGCAGATCGAGCAGCCTCTAATATTTCATGTGAGTTATTCAAATTATTTTTCATCTAAATTTATAATTATTAATAGTAGTTGAAATTACTAGCTTGGCAGATTACCGAACACTCTAGCAATCACATCTTTAGCTTTATCATCCAACCGATTCCAATCGGGAATTTGGGCTTCCATATCAATTAGACTCGTATCTACTGCCACAATTTGACTTTCGAGTTCGCTATGACTGCCCTCATAATTGAGAAAACAGACCTGATAACATAAATCCCAAATATCAAACTTTAATTGTCGATTGGCAGATTTGAGACATAAATAATTAATCGGGTGCGGATCTCTAATTTCTTCATAGCTGACTTGCCATGTCGAAGTCTCGGATTGTTGACGAATGCGATCGATAATGCGAATATAAATCGGCTGCATCAGAAACTCTGCTTGTTGCCAAGCCAATTCATCGGCAAATTTAGGCTGCATAAAGGTACGATTTAAAATTTGACTCAATCCCCCAGCACGCTAGTGGACATTCGGTTATAATAGTTTTTGTCCGCTAACACGATCGAGATTGTAATGTTTGGTGATTTTTTTAGCAACATCGGACGATACCCAAGTTACTTTGTTACCATTATCCTTGGTATTTTCATCTCTGCATTTGGGTGGTTAGCACCATTGTGGAAACGTCCTGTCACCGCCGTTGCGCTGGTGGGATTTTTGGTGGGAGTAGTTATGACCATAGCATTGACGCTCAAAGCGATGTTAGGACTTACTCCTGTCGCCTAAGTTTGAGTCGCTATTTTTAAAGATTTTAATATAATTTATGACTAATACTCGTCGCGTGTCGCGTGTCGCCGAATTAATTAAGCGCGAAGTCAGTCAAATGATCCTCTTTGATATCAAAGATGACCGGGTTGGTGCAGGAATGGTTAGTGTTACGGCTGTAGATGTAGCTGGCGATCTCCAGCATACCAAAATTTTTGTCAGTATCTACGGTAGCGACGAAGTTCGGGCTACGACGATGGAAGGACTCAAGTCTGTGACGGGATACGTGCGGAGCGAACTAGGTAAACGAGTTCGGCTCAGACGGACTCCGACGGTAATTTTTGTCGAAGATACATCGTTCGATCGAGCCACCAGCGTCTTATCATTAATCAATCAACTCAGTTTAAAACGTGGTGAGTCAGAAGATCTAGAGCCATTAGATGGCGAAGAACCTTTGACTCAATCCTCCACTGCTGAATCTCAGCCAACTATTTAGGCAGATATCGACATCCTTAGAAACCCGACTTTTCCAAAAAGTCGGGTTTCTTATCTCGCTGAGAAAATACAAAAACTCCTGCCGAATCGACAGGAGTTTTTGCTTACATAACTTAATTCCAACTAGAATCGATTAGTCAATGTCGTTCAAGAACAACGTTGGTTCGGTCTCGCGGTTGAGTCCTTTCTCGAAACCAGCAGCAGCGGCGCGTGCGCGTCCAGCGTGCCATAGGTGACCGATAAAGAAGAAGAACCCTAAGACGAAGTGAGAACAAGCCAACCATGCACGAGGAGAAACATAGTTAAACGCGTTGGTTTCAGTAATGACACCACCAACAGAGTTCAAGGAACCCAGTGGCGCGTGAGTCATGTACTCAGCAGCGCGACGCGCTTGCCAAGGTTGAATATCGTTTTTAACTTTGCTTAAATCCAAACCGTTGGGGCCACGTAATGGCTCTAACCAAGGGCCTTGGAAATCCCAGAACCGCATGGTTTCACCACCAAAGATGATTTCGCCCGAAGGAGAACGCATCAGGTATTTACCCAAACCAGTCGGGCCTTGTGCAGTTGCAATGTTCGCACCCAAACGTTGGTCGCGGATCAGGAAGGTCAATGCTTGTGCTTGAGAAGCTTCAGGGCCAGTTGGGCCGAAGAATTCACTAGGATAAACAGTGTTGTTATACCAAACCATGATCGACGCTACAAACGCCATCAAGGATACAGCAGCTAAACTGTAAGACAGATAAGCTTCACCAGACCAGATTAAAGCGCGACGCGCCCAACCGAAAGGCTTGGTCAGAATGTGCCATACACCACCAGAAATACAGAGTAAAGCAACCCAAATGTGTCCGCCGACAACATCTTCTAAGTTGTTAACACTGATAATCCAGCCTTCGCCGCCGAAGGGAGCTTTGAGCAAGTAACCAAAGATAATTGCTGGGTTGAGAGTAGGATTGGTTACAAGGCGAACGTCACCGCCACCTGGTGCCCAAGTATCATACAAACCACCAACAAACATCGCCTTGATGACGAGCAATAATGCGCCACAACCTAAAATGATGAGGTGAAAACCTAAAATCGAGGTCATTTTATCCTTGTCTCTCCAGTCGTAGCCGAAGAAAGAAGAATATTGCTCTAGCGTGTCGGGGCCGCGTAGTGCGTGGTACAAACCACCAACACCGAGTACCGCCGAAGAAATTAAGTGCAATACACCAACGACGAAGTATGGGAATGTATCCACTACTTCACCACCAGGGCCGACACCCCAACCTTGAGCTGCCAAGTGCGAAAGCAAGATGATTCCTTGCTCGTACATTGGCTTCTCTGGTACGAAGTGAGCCACCTCAAACAGGCACATGGCTCCAGCCCAAAACACAATCAAACCAGCGTGGGCGACGTGTGCGCCCAACAGCTTACCAGACAAATTGATCAGACGTGCGTTACCAGACCACCAGGCAAAGCCTGTCGAGTCTTGGTCGCGTCCGCCTGCAATCATTGTAGTATTAAAGGGCGTTTCCACTCTTGCAGTACCTCGATCGATGAACTAATAAAATACGGATTATAAAAAACCGGAAGATAAATATAATTGTACATTTATCTTCCGATCGATTCACACTTAGAGTGCGTTACCACGAGGTAGTACTTCTTCTGGGAAGATGAACTGTTCGTGAGGTTGGTCTTGAGGAGCCATCCAAGCGCGGATCCCTTCATTAAGCAGAATGTTCTTGGTGTAGAACGTTTCAAACTCAGGATCTTCTGCCGCTCTCAATTCTTGAGATACGAAGTCATAAGCGCGGAGGTTTAGAGCCAAACCAACGATGCCGACAGAACTCATCCATAATCCAGTCACGGGGACGAAGAGCATGAAGAAGTGCAACCAACGTTTGTTAGAGAAAGCTACGCCGAAGATCTGCGACCAGAAACGGTTTGCAGTTACCATCGAGTAAGTTTCTTCAGACTGGGTTGGGTCGAATGCGCGGAAGGTATTGGAACTGTCGCTTTCGCTGTCTTCAAATAGAGTGTTCTCTACAGTCGCACCGTGAATCGCACACAGCAACGCACCGCCGAGAATCCCTGCAACACCCATCATGTGGAAGGGGTTGAGAGTCCAGTTGTGGAAACCTTGTAAGAATAGGATAAAACGGAAGATTGCAGCTACACCGAAAGAAGGTGCGAAGAACCAGCCAGATTGACCCAATGGGTAAATCAAGAACACGCTGACGAAAACGGCGATTGGGCCGGAGAAAGCGAGCGCATTGTAAGGACGGATCCCAACTAGACGAGCGATTTCAAATTGACGGAGCATGAAGCCGATCAGACCAAATGCACCATGAAGAGCCACAAATGCCCACAGACCGCCAAGTTGACACCAACGAGTGAAGTCACCTTGCGCTTCTGGCCCCCAAAGTAGCATCAGAGAGTGCCCGACGCTGTTAGGAGGAGTAGAAAGTGCAGCAGTTAGGAAGTTGCAACCTTCAAGGTAGCTAGAAGCCAAACCGTGACTGTACCAAGAAGTAACGAAAGTAGTACCAGTCATCCAGCCGCCGAGGGCTAGGAAGGCACAGGGGAATAGTAAGATACCAGACCAGCCAACGAATACGAACCGATCTCTTTTTAACCAGTCGTCTAAGACATCAAAGATGCCTCTTTCCGTTTGCTGGTTGCCAACTGCAATTGTCATGATGCAGCAAAACTCCAGAATATTATAAGGACATTGTTGTTCGCGAACAGGCAGTTACATTATTAATGTACCGTCAGCCCGCTAGTAGTTAGCTGATTTATTAAATCAGTTTACGTTTCTTTACCTAGTCTAATAGAATTGTGTCGAAAAGGGCAGGATCTTTAGCCTTTCTTCGGTAAATTTTAATATTCTTAGCTAAAACAACCTCTTTTATGCTGTTTTGCTAAACTTTTGTGAGTATATATACTTATTTTGTCTGGGCGATCGAATCAATCCATTGAGATTGACTAGAGAATTCTCATCTATATAGAAGTCGATCGCGTGTGGTTGGGCTTCTAAGTATAGAGGCAATGATGCCCCATCAAAATTTTACCAGTCACTAGCCACTAAATTAGCGTTCGGCCTACAATGAAGAGTGGCACCAAAATTTTGCGAATACTTATGTACGTCATCGAAATCCTGCTCAAAAATACAGCAATGCCTATGTCCGTACAGCGCAAGACTGTTGAAGAAGCGACTACCGTTTACCAACAAGTGCTAGCGGCAATGCGTGGTAGCGATCTAACCCTGCTAGAATTGGCTTGCGATCGACAACCAGAAAAGAAAATCTGTGTCATGACCGATGCGATCGTCGCCGCTCAAATGTATGAAAAATCTGGCGCGACGGCTGCGGGTAAAACTCCTGGTTTCGTAGCTTTTGCAGCATCCTAGCACCCGCTCGACTACGGTAGGTTAGTCAAAGTCCGCGCATTGCGTCTCCATCAGGAGCGGTCACAAACACCCAAATCGACATGCCCGAATCCGTGCCCTTATCATCACCCGCGAACGGCTTGCCGTCTGCGACAGCAATCGAGGTAAAGGATCTTTCCTTTGCCTGGACATCTGGTAAAATTGCGCTCGATCGTTGTTCGCTCTCAGTACCGCGCGGTGAGTTTTGGATGCTGTTGGGTACTAATGGCAGCGGTAAATCGACTCTATTAAGTCTGATTGCTGGCTTACTAACGCCTCAAAGTGGCACGATCGATATTCATGGCGGTTTGGGAATTGTCTTTCAAAACCCCGACTGTCAGTTAGTCATGCCCACAGTCGGTGCGGATATTGCCTTCGGATTAGTTGCCGAAAAACTGACTCCCAGCCAAGTCCGCCATCGCGTCACCGAAGCTCTGAGTGCGGTAAATTTAGCCGACCTGATCCGCCGTCCCATTTACGCGCTCAGTGGCGGTCAGAAGCAGCGTGTGGCGATCGCGGGGGCGATCGCCAGACAAATTGAGGTAATTTTATTTGACGAGCCGACAGCCCTACTAGACCCCGATGCCCAGCTAGATTTAGTCGCACAAGTACGCGATCTGGTCAAAAGTCGCGGTTTGACCGCGCTCTGGGTAACGCATCGGCTTGAAGAGCTAGACTATTGCGATGGGGCATTTTTAATCGAACACGGGCAATTAGTAGATCGGGGCGAACCCGAACGAATGCGCCAGCGATTGATGAAAGAAGTGGGAAATTATTAGACCTGCTGTGAAAGTAAAAATACAATCTTTGTTAGTACTGTTTTTAGCTGCTCGATCGTGGGGTATTGACGGGAAACCACCGACTCAACTCTGCTAAAGTTCTCCCTATCCCTGACTTTTGCAGAAAGTCTATTGATAGTTGCGATCGATTCCTTTACAGTGAAAGAAGCCAGAGTCTGAAACCTGGTAGCGTCCCGATCCGACGAATGACAAGCCGCTAACACTCGACTTTCCCTATTTTACCTTTAGCCAGCCTGCTCCATCACGATATGAACATTCTCAGCGATTTACTTTTACAAAAGCAACAACCCACCCGCGAAAAGAAGCAACAAAAAGGCATCCAAATTAAAACGGAGCGGGAAATTGCCATCATGCGCCAATCTTCGCGGATTGTCGCCACAGTCTTAAAAGAAATTTTCGGGATGGTGGAGCCAGGGATGACAACAGCCGATCTCGATGCCTATGCCGAAAAGCGGATTCGGGAAATGGATGCAATCCCTAGCTTTAAAGGCTTATATGGATTCCCCGCCTCGATTTGTTCGAGCATTAATAACGAGGCGGTACATGGTATCCCCAGCCGCAAAAAAGTCATTAAGCAAGGCGATGTGCTTAAAGTCGATACCGGAGCTTATTTTCAAGGATTTCATGGCGATTCTTGCATTACGATCGGCGTTGGTACCGTTACACCCGCTGCTGCTAAACTCATTCAAGTTGCCGAGGAAGCCCTATACAAGGGCATAGAACAGGTCAAAGAAGGTGCTTACCTCCTCGACCTCGCTGGCGCGATTCAAGACCATGTAGAGGCGAATGGCTTCAGTATCGTTGAAGATTTTACCGGGCATGGTGTCGGACGCAATCTGCATGAAGAACCATCGGTATTTAATTTCCGCACCCGCGAGATGCCCAATGTGAAACTCAGAGCAGGCATGACGATCGCGATCGAACCAATTATCAACGCCGGATCGAAGATTACTAAAATGATGCCAGATAAATGGACGGCGGTAACGGTTGATAAATCTTTATCCGCGCAGTTCGAGCATACTGTTTTAGTTACCAAAGATGGCTATGAAATTTTAACCGATCGCAATCTAGTCTAATTGGTTAATGCCACTCATTTAAATTCCCGACTTTTTTGAAAAGTCGGGGATTTGGGATTTGGTTGAGTCTCATCATGGCGGAGGATTCGATTCTCGTGCCGAAAGGCTTTGCCAAAGCGAAAAAATGGAGTAGAGCTACGCCCAAGTGTTCAAAGTCGAGTTGAAGCAGCGGCGGTTTTATGCGGAGGGAACCTCCGAATAAAACCGACAAGACAGTCGGGGATATAGTCCTGACTAATCTTCACCCCTACCCTCAATCGATACCTTCAATCGGAGCGAAACCTTGACGTTGGATATTTTCAGTCACCGTGCGCGGATCGAGGAATTGAAGCAGATAATCAGGCCCACCAGCTTTAGAACCAACACCCGATAGCTTATAGCCGCCAAAGGGTTGCCGCGCCACGATCGCACCTGTAATCGTCCGATTGATGTAGAGGTTGCCGACTTCAAATTCTACTTTAGCGCGATCGATATGTGACGGCGTGCGCGAGTAGAGTCCGCCTGTGAGGGCAAAGTTGGTATTGTTGGCAATTTCAATGGCACGATCGAAATCCTCGGCTTTCATTACCGATAATACGGGGCCAAAAATCTCTTCCTGAGCCAAGGCAGACTGAGGATCGACATCGGTGAAGATGACTGGCCCGATAAAATAGCCCGAATCGGGGCTAGGTAGCTCTAGAGCGAGTGTAGCCGTCGTTTTACCCTTGGCGATCGTTTCGCGAATTCGGTGCTGGGCAGCGGTATCGATGACGGGGCCGACTTTGGTACTCGGATCGATCGGATCGCCCACATTCAGCGATTTTGCTGCTGCTACCAGTCGCTCGATGAATGGTTCGTAAATTGAGGCGAGTACCACCACGCGGGAGCAGGCGGAGCATTTTTGACCGCTATAACCAAAGGCTGAATCAACAACGCCTTGGACTGCTAAATCTAAATCGGCACTTTCATCGACGACGATCGCATTTTTGCCACCCATCTCAGCAATGACGCGCTTGAGGTGTTTTTGTCCGGGTTGGAGGATGGCTGCGCTGGCATAAATTTCGCACCCGACTTCTTGAGAGCCTGTAAAGACGATCGCCTGTACGTGAGGGTGTTTGACAAGGTGGGCACCAACGGTGGAGCCGCTACCGGGGACGAATTGGAATACGCCTTTAGGGATGCCTGCATCGACTAATATTTCAGCTAATTTGGCAGCAATTACTGAGGTGACGGCGGCGGGTTTGAGTAAGACGCAATTGCCTGTAACTAGGGCGGCTACCACCATACCTGTGGGAATTGCGAGGGGGAAATTCCAGGGCGAAATTACTAGCACGATGCCTTTGGGGCGATACAAATAGCGATCGGTTTCACCAGCAACATCGTAGACTGTTTCGCGATCGAGTCGTTCCATTTCTGCGGCATAATACCGACAAAAATCGGCAGCTTCAGAGACTTCAACATCAGCTTGCGGCAGGGGTTTTCCGGCTTCAAATACCATCCAGGCATTGAGTTCGTGGCGACGAGCTTCGAGTAAGTCAGCCGCACGTCGCAAGATGGCGGAGCGGGTGGCGACGGGGGTGTTTTTCCAGGTTTTAAAAGCGGCTTGAGCGGCGGAAATCGCACTTTCGGCACCGTCGATTGTAATTTGCCCGATCGATCCGACGATTTCGTTAGGATGAGCAGGGTTTACCGATTGAATTGTGGCGGTTGTTGGCACCCATTCGCCGTTAATTAGCGGCTGATAGGTTTGTCCTAATTTCGATTTTACTGAAGTTAGTGCCGCAGTTGCCGCCGATCGACACCGCTCGATCGCATAATCTGTATCCGCAGCCGGGTCGATCCGCGTTACTAAAGCTGTCGAAGCAGGCATCGGTAAGGGTAGCACCTCATTACCATCCGCGTCGCCTTCGCCCCAAATTGGAGCCGCCAAAAGTCCCTCTAGCGGTTGCCCCGACAAGCTTTGACGGAGAAAAGATGTATTGGCAGTATTTTCTAAGAGTCGCCGAATCAGGTACGCCATCCCCGGAATGAGGGCACCATAAGGACAATATACCCGCACGCGGTGACCCTGTTGGGCGAGGGCGATCGCCAGATTATCCGCCATGCCATATAAAACTTGAAATTCGATCTGTTGCGGGGGAATATTTAAAGCTTGCGAAATTGCGATCGCATGTGCCTGAGATCGGATATTATGGCTACCGATCGCGGCATGTAAATACTCGTGATTTGTCAATAATAAAGCGGTCATCCGCTCGAAATTGGCATCCGTAGAAGATTTGTGGTTATAAACTGGTGTCGCCCAATGATTTTGGCGTGCCACGATCGTTTCCCGATCCCAATAAGCCCCTTTAATGAGCCGGAGCGTAATCGGGTTGCCCCGTTTTTTCGCCCACGAGATTAACTCTTGCAAATCTTGGTAGCTATCGCGAAGATAGGCTTGGAGGGTAATGCCAATATCGGTGCGATCGCGAAACTCTGGTTCCAGCAGCAGGGGTTTAAGTACCTCTAGCGTCGCGTTTTTATAACGATACTGTTCCATGTCAAAATGCACCGCCGCCCCCACTTCCTGAGCCTTGCGGAGCAAGATCCGGAGCCGATCGCCGACCTTAGCCTGAGAACCTCTAACATCAAGCGGATCGAATTGAGAATAAAACGCCGTTAATTTAACCGAAACCTGCACGGGGGATGCATCAGGGGCAGATCGCCAATTGCTAGCAGCGGTAGTAAGTTGCCCCATTAACTCCAAATAGCGATCGAGATAAGATTGGGCTTCGGTTTCGGTAATTACGGCTTCACCCAACACATCGATCGTAAACGTCATCGACTGGTTGCGGAGTCGATCGATACTTTTGAGCATCTGAGGCAGGTTTTCGCCTGCAATATACTTACGCGCCAAGGTTTCCACAGCAGTAGTCATCGTTGTCGCCGCCACCTGTCCGGGGAGCGAATCGGGCGCGGTAAAATTAAGTAAATCTTTAAGAGCCTGGGGCAATTCTACCGCCGCATCGCTTAAATATTCCTGAAGGTGACGGGCAATTTGCGCCTTAGTCGCCAGCGATGGCAAACAATCGATCGCCCGAAATAATTGTACCCGCAAACTGGGGTTTTCCATCGTCCAACCCAGCAGCATGTCATCCCACCGAAATTTATCTCGCAGCTTGGCAAAGAGCGATCGCTTTTCGGTGGTGGCGGCGAGTAGCTGACTGGCAATAGCTTGAGTTTGTGCCTCAATCTTCAGATCGCTAATCGGTTCGGAACTAGAACGAGTGGGATTGACGATCGTCATATATTAGTGCGGGGGAATGGGGCAGCAGTGGTCTATATTTATGCTGTTACTTTAACAAAAATCGGCACCGAGAACAGTAAGATACATGACACAACTATCGATGCCTGTGTCGATCGAGCATCATTACATAATCGGGATCTGCCTTGGCTAATTGCCAAATTTCATAGAAAATCCCGGCAGATTCAGCTTTAATGGGATCTTCCTCGCGCGGGAGAATGGTTCGATCGTCTTTGCCATACTTGCGTCCCGATTTATGATTAGCATAGCGACGAGATCGCGTGTATCCCATCTGGAGAAATTTCCGCGCCATATCCATCCCCACGAAATCTGCTTGTGCTTTGTATTCGAGGAACAGCGCGTAAATCTTTTGAGCAGACTGATGAGCGATTTCTGGCGTTCTGAATTTCCAGTAAGGTAGAATCTCGCTTTTGTATGGTTCCACTAGTAAAACACCTTGTTCGCCTTTACCGACTCGATACAGTTCGGGCTGCTGGCGAAAATCGATCGTCTTAAAGTCCAGCGTATAATCAAATTTATCCATATTGACGATTGGGTAGCATCATCAAAGTTTACTTTTTCGTGCCAATTCTTCCTGCAAGATCTGTTGATAAATTCCAGCCAACTTAGATGTCACCGTATTTGTCTCAATCCCATAGCCCAAACTCGTCCAGGTACTCGATAATCGCTTTCTTACCTGCTCTAACTTGCCATCTTTTAATGACTGTGAAATATTCATTTTCCAGAATTTTTCGTCACTGAGCCAAGCATGAACGACAGCATCTTGGTATTCAGGCTCGAAACTATAAGCACACTGAAAAACGAATAACAGACAATCAGGTTGGGGATGATATTTCTTGGACATTGTTGCCCAGGTAGTATTAATCATCTGGTAGCGTCCCGCTGCTGTGGAACAATTATTGATATTCGGCCCACTAGTAATCCGAATACACTGTTCGGGATGACGATCGAGACTTTTAGCATGACTCCCGCCATATATTACCGAATAAGGCTGACGATCGCTGGCTTCACTCGCCGAAATCATCCGCATTAATGCGCGGATGTAGGGATCGCCGCCTGTCATCATTAACGGTGGATTTCGAGCTGTCTCGAAGGTGGGACTCATCTTCGGCTGACGGAATGCTTGTCTCCATAGTAATAGTAAGCACAGTGCGAAAATACTACCGATCGCCATACCGATCGTTTTATAAGGCTTGGGTTTAGTTAGATCCATTACAACAGAGGCATCGGGGAGGATCGATGTCAGCAAATCGATCTCTGACATCGGGGATGGGCAAGAAGGCAAATTATAACCTTCTTGCTTTTATATATCTACACCGCCGAGAAGAGATCTTCCCAACTTTTTGATTCTGCTGTCGGCGAACTGACAATTTCTAAAACTTTATTGCGTGCTTGAGGACTAGTGAGTGACTCAACGCACACCTGAGCCACCTTTTGTCTGGGTATACTACCATCATAGAGGGTATCCGCTCCAGACATAATTACTGGGTTGGAATTATCTTCATTTTTGAGTCCTCCGGGACGCACGATCGTGTAGTTGAGTCCGCTAGTTTTAAGATACTGTTCGGCTTGTTGCTTCCACCACAAAATCAACCAAAACAGATTGAGTGGATGAAAAAACTTCGATACGCACAGCGATGAAACAAACACAAACTGCTCGATATTGTGAGATTTTGCCGCTTCTACCAGGTTTTTAGTGCCTTCATAATCTACCTGATAGGGGCCAGTCGGATCTAAACTTGGTTTAGCTCCCGTGGCACAGAGAATTACCGTACTATCGCCGATTGCTTCATTAATACTGGCGCGATCGAGTACATCACCCATCACTAGCTCTACTTCTGATGGTAAAATTTCTCGTGCCTTGGTAATATCTCTCACCATCGCTCGGACTGGAATCCCACGTTTGACTAGCTCCCGAACGATCCGTCGTCCAGTTTCTCCTGTCGCTCCGGCTACAAATGCTTTCATTAAGTTTTTGTTACAATATACTAAAAATTCAGCTTCACTACTTCTTATGTTAAAGACAGAAACAATTAAATGGGCATCTACCGTCAGCAAATCGTAGGTGCGATCGCCCAGATTTCCACATAATTATGATGTACAGTTCGATCGACCATTAAAAATAGAGCGAAGACTTACTAAAAATTTCCGGTTTTCACTAGCTAGAGCTTGTAAATAACTCTTGAGAGTCAGTGCATTTTTACCACTACCACCCAGTCAGCACATCAACAGGATAACAGCGAGATGCCAGTAACTACACTAGAAAAAAACAGCCATACACAGAGTTCGATCGTGATGAATCCTGAATTAGAGCAGCGACTGGTGTCGATCGAGACAAAGCAACTCCAACCTTTTTGTTTTAGCTATCGCTTCACCGATGCTATGCTGATGGGTGCTGATATCAAAACGGTGGCTAAATACCTAGATGCTCATCAGGGCTGGTTTACACGTTGCGCTCGTCCGATGACTGCCAACCCACTGGGTAAAAATGGCTATGCACTGACGATCGGCAAATTCAATTCGTTTGGCTATGTTGTCGAACCCAAAATCGGCTTAGAGTTATTGCCCCAAGATAGCGGCGTATACCGCATCAAAACCGTCGAAATTCCTGACTATACCCCACCGGGATATGAAGTAAGTTTCAATGCCCAGATGCGCCTAGTAGAAGCCGTAAATGGCGATAAATTGGTAACCAACGTCGATTGGGATCTCGATTTGAATGTCTATATTCAGTTTCCAAAGTTTATCTACAAGTTACCAACTGGTGTCATTCAAGGTACTGGCGATAAACTCTTAAAACAAATTGTCAATCGAGTTTCTAAGCAATTAACGCACAAGGTTCGGCAAGATTTTCATGGTAATTTAACGTGAGTTCGGGCGGGAGCGCGCCAACTTTGCCAGAACGAATGAACTAAACGATCGCTAAAGCTGGGCGTTAAGGTAAGCACAGTGATGCTTGAGAACTTGAGAGACATTACCTTCGTTCCATTGTGCAAAGAGAGATTTTTAATCGTCGATCGATCTGTTTGATAGTAGACTCTACGGCATGAAGGGGTGACAAGCACCCCTGGAACTATTTTTTCCCAGCTTCAATTTTGTCGTAAACACCCCTGTCGTCAAAGAATTTCTTTTGAAAATCACTCCAACCCCCATATTCAGCTATGTTACTCAGTGTCTTCACTTTTGGGAAACGTGGATCTGCTACTGTTGCCGCAGGACGATAGCCTAACTTCACAAATTCGGCTTGCGATTCAGGTGTAAACATATAGTTAACAAAAGCTTCGACGACCTCTCGATTGCCGTGTTTATCCACATTTTTATCGACAATTGCGACTGGAGTATCGATCGAAACATTCACATCTGGCACTACATAGTCGAGTGATTGACCTCTTTCTTTGGCAAAGAGAATTTCATTCTCATAGTTTAAGAGTGCGTCTCCCTGTCCCTGCTTGGCAAAAGCATCTGTGGCTTCTCGCGCATCTTTTGGCTGGACGACAACATTTTTAAAAGCAGCGGTAACAAATTCTGTGGCTTTGGCTTCGTTCCCACCAGCTTTAATCGCACTATTCCACAAAGCTAAGAAATTCCACCGCGCGCCGCCAGAAGTTTTCGGATTAGCCGTTACCCATTTGACATCAGGACGCGCCAGATCTGCAAAGGATTTAATTTTTTTGGGGTTACCCGAACGGGTAATAATTGCCGCGACAGATCTGGCAACAATGGCATTATTTGGTAACTTTTTGTCCCAATCTTTCGCGACTAATGAAGCTTGCGCTAATTTATTGACATCTCCACCTAAAGCCAAATGCACCACATCCGCAGGTAAACCATCGATGACTGCACGAGTTTGAGATCCAGAACCGCCATAAGTTTGTTTGAATGTCACTTTTTGGTTATGTTCCTGTTGCCATTTAGCGACAAACTTTTTGATGATTACATCGTGAGCGGCTTTAGGAACGGCGTAGCCTACTAAGGTAATTTCTACATCTTTTTTCGCGCCAGCACCCGAACTATTAGTTTTTGACTGGTTGCCGCAAGCTACCATAGACAGGCTCAAACCCGTACCAATAAATAATCCTGCTATCGATCTGAGTACTTGCTGGCTGACGGTTATCATGTTATTTCTCAAAATCTACTGTATTTAGATCGGAATATCGTTTAAATCTCAAGATCATCTTAGCAACATCCGTACGGGAGGTCAAGAGAGATGGGATCTGGGAGCTAGGAGATGGGAGTAAGAAGCAAGAAGTAAGTAAGAAGAGTGGGATAATTGTTGGTTGTAAGAGATGATAAATTGTACTTAAACTCGGCAACTTTCTAGTGACTGTAAAGAGAAGATTTGACTATAATTGGTTTGCAGATGGCATACAAAATAGTAATAATTAAAAATGTTAATAGAATTACAATTACCGGAAACTTACCAATCAATTCTCCTGGCAAAATACTTAAAAAATATTTAGGCTGTGTTACTAAACTCCAACTATTAAATCTAATAAATCGTCCGATATAAATCCCGATCGCACACAATAGATGCAAGCTTAATTCGATGGTACTCGTGTAACGATCGAGATGATATTTATGTAAGTATTCATCGATATTAACTAGCGAACACACATAACAGAACCACCCTAAGCCAATAAATATTATGTAAATTGGTACGATAATTAGTGTAATTGCCCATACCGAATCTAAGGTGCGAACTGCCTCATAGAAATGAATGATATCGGTAAGAATATATGGTGCATTAGGTAAAATAGCAAGAAATAAAAATAAACCCATCCACCAAAAAATCGACCGATCGCGATTCGATCTCAACCGTCGATCTACAATTGCTAAAATAATAATTAAGCCGACCGAGATCGCAATAAAAAATATTCTTACGCCCCATAGAGACATGACGATCCGTTCGAGTGCTTCGAGTAAATTGCCGTTATTATATTTTTTAATGCCGATAACAAAGCTGATCCCCAATAAGATATAAGTACTCCAGCAAAAAATCGAAGACCGGGGCTTATTAAATAGAAAAAAACTCAATGTCAGCGGAACTAGTGCCAAAAAGCTATTCCAGGCAATCCGACCGAGATCGTCGGCAATAACCCGAACGACTGGATCGATCGCGATTGGGATTTGGGATAAAAGCATGTTTTTTAAATGTAGCTCGAATTCAATATGAGTGAAGACCGAATGAGTAAGTAAAATATACTTATCCAAAAATTACAGGCATAATTTCAGCTAGATTTTGATAATTGGGTAAAACACATTTGGCACCAACAGCAAATAAATCGACAACCCGTTCGCCTGTACCGATGCCAATGAAATGATAATTTAACTGTTTTGATGCAATTCCATCCCACACCCCATCGCCGATATACGTTACGGTTTGAAATTGAGATCGTCGATAAAATTCTAACGTGCGATCGTAAGCGCAGTGCATAATATCTACACGCGCGCGGGCATCGTCGGAACAAGCCATCGGGATGAAGATTCTGTCTAATCCTACTTGTTGAAGTTTAAACAGTGCCGTTTGTTTCCACGCACCTGTCGCAATTGCAATCGCATAATGAGGATCTGCATTTAAGCTCTCTAAAATCTCGCTAGCTCCAGCGATCGATTGTAAGGGTTTTTGGCTGACGGCAATTATTAATAGTTCTAAAAATCGCTGTTGATAAGCATAGAGTTCTCCAAGTGTGGGATCGCGCCCTAATTCTGTTTGACAGAGTGTGTGTAAAATCCCGGCATCGGTAATGTGCGGATAATTGCCCCAATTACGATCGATCTTGTTGAGATCGAAGCCAAACACATCTACTAGGGCTTGTAAATAGCACTGGGAATCGATCGCATTACTATCGACCAAAGTACCATCTAAATCGAACATAATTAGGTGCATTGATTTTTATCTGTCAACTGTCAACTAATCTAACACCGTTTATTTTTAAGCCGTGCGGGAATCCCTAAGACTACACCCGTATAGAGTCTGTCAAACTCGCGATCGAAATGTGCGGCGACGGTAGGATTATTTTGGATGACGAGTAAAGTTTCATCATTACTATAATTGGCAGCGTTCGACCAATTATGCGAACCTGTAATCACAGTCTGTCGATCGATTATCGCAAATTTGTGGTGAAGTAAATCGCCTGTCGGTAAAGTCGGTACGCCAATCGTCGCCAACGGCTGAGAATTACTTGTCGCCGCACAAACATTACCTTCAGCCACACCCATCAGTGTCAAACCCGAACTATACTCGCGATAGGCGAACTGTCGATCGATCAGCCCACGAATCTTAACACCTCGCTGCGATTGAGCTTGTAAAATAGTGCCCAATCCTGGCTCGGAAAAGACAAACAATGCAAAATCGACTTGTTGTTGACTGCTACCGAGGAACTTCCCGATCGAGCCATTGGTACTATCATCCCATGCCTGTTGCTTGGAAGTCGGCGAGAATTGCACCAGGACGCGCGTTTTACCTACAAGTACTTCAAACGGTAAACGTGCGGGTTTACGGGCCTTAAACTGGCTAATTTGGTTGCCTGCGTTGCCATCGCCCCACATCAGGTTAAACTCAGTCGTAAATGCAGCAGCTAATTGACTACTTTCGATCTGCACCAGATTATTCTGATTGCCCTCACTTTCTGGGCGACTCAAATCGCCATAGATATCGCTCATCGTCCAATTTGCCGAAGTGACGATGACTCGATGCCCATCTACCACCATAAATTTGTGGTGCATCAACCCACTACCGCGCGAACCGTCTGCCGTATCGTCGAGAATGGGTATTTTGGCATTGCGAAGGATAATTAACGCGTCGCGCTGGTTAATCTCTGCGGGTGAGAGCGTACCATTGCCATCGATATCTACTAATTTCTGAAATTCCTGATAATGTTCGCGTTCCCTGGTTGTCAAACCCTCTATATCGGCAGTTGTTAACTCACTGAGCGGACGGCTATAATTATGTTCTAAAATTACCCTAATTTTGATTCCCGTCTGAGATTTTACCGCCAGAGCTTGGGCGATATTTGGTAATTGAAACTCTTGTACTGCAATATCGATGCTCGATTGTGATGAATCGATGGCAGCAATTAATTTAGCAGCCAAATCTACGCCCGGTCTAGTTTTCTGTCGATAAGATTCAGTAAAATCTACCGATCGATCGTGGTTAAAATAGACTTGGATCGACTCATCTTGTGGGAGTGGTGGTGGTTTTGCAGAAATTGTGGATGCAGATCGCGCAAAGAACCAATATCCACAAAAAATGGTAATACCGATGCTTCCAAGAGCTAAACTATAAAAGAGAGAGGAGTGTAATGTGCCGGAAATCTGGCTAAATCGTCGAAATTTCACAAGGAAACTCAGAAATTATGAATGATAAATGATGAATTAATAGATAGGTACTATTAATTCAATAATGACGATTCTCTCTCATGAGAGGCTCCGCCAACGATAATCTCGCTGGCGTTGGCGTTGATGTTCGCGTTGACGTTGGCAAAGCATACCGTAGGTACAGCCGCGCCGAGAGGTAATCGCGAGATACTTACTTCATTGTATCATTTATTACTCACTTATGGTCAGCGATCGCTGTCTGAGTGCCCATAAACCCCTAGACTTGAATATTGGTGTGTTAGCATCTGGCTGTGCTAGATGCGGTCATCGTTACTAGCTAGTGGTTTTAATGTCAGTAGCTGCTTGAAGAGCAGCTACTGAATCGACGGCAAACATGCCCGTCATGTTTGCTAACATAGAATCGTATTTCGATCTCTATCAATTTATCAAAGGTAAGATCGATATCGTTGTTCAAATTTCCAGGCAGATAACTAGTAACTGCTTACTTACCATTTTTACTAACTACATTAGACATCGAGGTGTATATCATGAGCAGACGCAGAAAAATGTTTCAATGCGGTCATAAAGGCTACGGGCAGATTTGCCATCGCTGCCTCCAGGAAGAGGTAGATGTCAATGAAAAGAAAGAGAAAAAACGAACCTGGCATGATAGCTTTGCCTTCGATCCGATCGATCTTAAAAGCTTACCATCGCATGTAGTTTTAAAAGCTAGAAATATTATTATCGGGTTACAAGATCGTCGTAACTATCGAGAGTTTGGTGGTAAAAGGCTGCGCCACAACCGATTAGTGATTAGCATTCCTGTGACTCGCAATTACCGGATGTTGTGTTTCGAGCAAGATGGCATTCTTAAACCTAAAGAAGTGCTATCGCATGAAGATTATAATATCTGTAAACCAGGTAGCTAGAGGAATCTAGCTATGTGAATGCTGAAATTCACCCCTGTAAATCGACTGAAAATTATTAGCTATCCCAGCCCATGCAGATTTACCTAGATCATAGTGCGACCACACCAATGCGCGCTGAAGCGATCGCGACGATGCACCGAATTCTCACTTCAGAATGGGGCAACCCTTCGAGTATCCATCAGTGGGGGGAACGCGCTTCCACCGCGCTCGAACAAGCGAGATTTCAAGTAGCAGCATTAATTAATGCTAACCCCGACGCGATCGCTTTTACATCTGGAGGCACTGAAGCTAATAATCAGGCGATTATAGGGGTGACCAATTTGTATATAACCCCGCAACATTTAGTTATTTCTAGTGTCGAACATTCGTCGATCGAAGTGCCCGCACGCTGGTTAGAAAGTAGAGGGTGGCAAGTAACTAGATTGCCAGTCGATCGCGCGGGACGGATCGATCCCCAAGATTTGGCTGCGGCAATTCGCCCGAATACCGTTTTGGTGTCGATAATTTACGGTCAAAGTGAAGTCGGTACCATTCAACCGATCGCCGAATTAGCCGCTATTTGTCAACAGTATCGAGTTTATTTCCATACCGATGCCGTCCAGGCTGCTGGCAGAGTGGCAATCGATGTTCGCGCGCTGGGGATCGATCTACTCTCAATCTCCAGTCACAAGCTGTATGGCCCTCAAGGTACGGGCGCGCTGTATATTCGTCCGGAGTTAGAACTAGTGCCCCTATTAGCTGGCGGCGGTCAAGAAATGGGCTGGCGATCTGGCACTCAAGCAGTGCCTCAAATCGCTGGATTTGGCATCGCCGCAGAGCTAGCTAGTGAAGAATTAACCACCGAAAATCATCGACTAATCGGTTTGCGCGATCGCTTATTCGATCTCTTAGCTGATTGTCCGATCCTAATTCCGACCGGGGATCGCTTACACCGCCTCGCCCATCACCTGAGTTTTTGTCTGCACCTGCCCGATTGTCATGCCACAGCAAACATCACTGGTAAAACGATCGTCCGCCAACTCAACCTCGCTGGCATCGGCATCAGTTCTGGAGCCGCTTGTGCCAGTGGCAAACTTACTCCCAGCCCGATTCTATTGGCGATGGGATATACCCAAACCGAAGCAGTACGCGGAATTCGACTCACGCTCGGCAAAGGCACCACCGTGGAAGATATCGACTGGACGGCGATGGCATTAAAACAAATTCTCGCCCGCCAAATTCCACAATTAGCTTGTGTGTAAAGGGGATAGTGAATAGTGAATAGTGGATAGTGGATAGTGAATCTTTAAATAACTCAGTCGCCTCAAGCTTCCCCACACTCCTTACTCTTTACTCTTTACTCCTTACTCCTTACTCCGGTCAGTGAGCGATAGCCGAACTGTACTCCTTACTCCCATCTCCCAACTAAATTTGCTCTTGCAGCCAAATCTGAAATAATTCATCGAGCAGCCGTTGGCGCATTGGTTCGTCTAATTGAGCGGGAATAATTTTTTCGGGACGCACGACGACATACCATTCTTCCAGGTGCATCGGCGGGCAAACCTGCCCTAATGGTTGAGTCGCAATTGCCTGGGCGATCGCGGGATGCGGTACGCTAATTTCTACAGGGCCGATTAGTCCGCCAGTTTGCGACTCAGCACCTTCAGAATATGCAGTAGCAAGCTCTGTAAAACTTTGTTCGCCTGCGATCGATCTAAAATAGATTTCTTGGGCGATGCCTAGCTCTTTAGTCCGAATTAATGAATAGATAATCCGATCTAGTTGCCCTTTGCGTTTGAGAAAATGGGAGGATATTTGATGACCCCAAGTTTGCTGTTTGAATTTCGCAATTTTAAACTGACGAATTGCGATTTCGGCTAATTGTTGACGATCCAAATAATGAAAATTAAGCCAATATTGCAGCCGCTCTTCCGTTGTCAAGCTTTCGCGATCGTAAAATTGCTTGAGCGCGACAATTTGCTCGTCATCGCTACACTCAACGCCGATAATCGCCCGATCGATCGTCATTTCGCGGACGATTCCTGGTAGCAGTTGATATCTTTTCAAGAGTGGTAACAGTTCCGCTGGCAGTAACTGAAAATTACCAATTTGCTCGAATTCACTCATGGAGTTTAACCTCCCATCTCCCATCTCCCATCCCTAAGATTTTTGCTCTAATCCAAATCCAACTAAATCGATTTCTGTAGGTACCGCGCCGGGTTCGGGACGGCGATAGGTCACTATCGTCCGCAGTCGCGAGTGAGAATTTATTAATTGCAGCCGATCGACTGCCACCGATCGACTGTAATATGTGACTAATTCTAAAGTTTGCCGAGTGGGTTGATAGGTAAATCGACCAGTAATCGTCCCAGATTCTAAATACCCTTCATCTCGTAAATATAAACCTCTGATTAGTTCGGGACTATCGGGAATTTCGGCGACTAAGGGGAGAGCTGGTGCAAGTGGATCGCTCGGCAGTAGATCGGGCTTACTAATAGATCGATCGGGCACAAATAGAGCTTTTAGGTTCATGGCGACTCGCTCCCCTTTTTCTGACACTGTATTGAAGTCGATCCTAAATCCAGGAAATAGATCGATCTGTGTCGAGGCTTCCATGCTACCAAGTGGTAAAAAAGCTGAAGAAATTTGATATTTTTCGGCAGCTTCCAATCCAGCTACGTTAAATTCGGTATATGAGCGTTCTACCTCATTATGGCGCGGATAATGATACGTCCGCTCGGTCTTCCAGGTGCCGACACAATCTGCAAAAAAGTCTTGAATTTCTAGCATTTTTTTAGTAATAATTTCAATATTGACATTCGCTCAATTAAAGTTACTCACATAATAATCTATATTTGCTGGCGAGCGTCTAAATCCAGTTCCATAATTAATTAATAATTAAGATTGTTGTACTTATCAAAAGTTAAATAATTCAGCAATAAGTCACCAAATTTCAATTTAGTATCTAAACTTATTGAAAGTTATTGTAAGGTAAAAGATGGAATCAATCCAACAACAGATTAGTACCTTGACCCGGAAGGTCGATCGAGTCTATCAGATCGTCGATCGATTGAACCAACATGTCTTCGAGACGCTCGATTCCCCGAATGTTGGCGGAGAAGAAACTTCGATTAGATATCCGCTCAACCGTGAAGATCTCTCGCCCACAAGTAACGTACCAGCTTCTAGCTATCGTCGCTATGGATATGGAGACTACTTTGGCAGCTCTAATTATCATCGCGAGAGTGAATCGGTAATTGCCCAACAGGATGTTTTGATCGATAGTAGTGGCGTAGAAATCAGTCACCACCAAATTAAAGAACAAGATTTATCCCCACAAATTCAGATTCAACGACTTACCGCTCAATTAACTGCTGCATACAACCGGATTGCGGCATTGGAGGAACAGTTATTAGCTAAACGATGGAAGTAGTTTGACAGCCAGACTCAGAGTGTCGGGATCGACATTACAGATCGTCGTGCCATCCTCTTAAATATACTAAATATCTATTAAATATATGAGTGGCGATCGCCAAGATGCTCGGTTGTCAAGGTTGAATTGTCGCAATTAGTTCAAAACTAACTCTTGTCATCCACGGAGATTCACTGGTATAAAATAAAGAGGTATATTAATCTTGTCTAGATGTCTAAACAGATTGCCAGCCCAAGTTGTATTTAGCAGCGTTAGGATTCGTAACTCAGTAGCCACAACTAATACACTAAATTAGTAATACCATCCTGTAACCTATTTTATCCAATTGAAATTCCGATGAATCAACAAATTTTAGTTACTGGTGGTGCTGGTTATATCGGTTCTCACACGATCGCCCAATTGGGTCGAGCTGGCTATGAAATCGTCATCTATGATAATCTTTCTACAGGTACGACCAGTGCGATAACTACTGGTAAGCTAGCTTTGGGAGATTTAGCCGATCGACAACAGCTAGAACGAGTCTTTACAGAACATAATTTTGACGCTGTTTTACACTTTGCTGCCAGTATTTCTGTCCCAGAATCGGTCGTTAAGCCCTTGGCTTACTACAGCAATAATACAGCCAATACTCTAAACTTGCTCCACTGCTGCGAGCAATTTGGCGTAAATAAATTTATTTTTTCCAGTACGGCGGCGGTATACGGACAGCCAACTGTCAACCCGATTACCGAAGAAACTGCTCCAGAACCGCTCAATCCCTATGGTAGTTCTAAACTGATGAGCGAACGGTTAATTCGGGATTATGCGATTGCGAATACTAATTTTAAATATGTCATTCTTAGGTATTTTAATGTAGCTGGAGCCGAAATTGGCGGAAACTTAGGACAATCTGGCAAAAAAGCCACGCACCTGATCAAAGTAGCTTGCGATGCAGCTTTAGGTAGACGAGACAATGTGAGTATCTTTGGTACCAATTTTGATACTCCCGATGGTACGGGTATTCGTGACTACATTCATGTTGACGATCTCGCACGCGCGCATGTAGATGCACTGATCTATCTCGATGGACGAGCTGCGAGTCAGATTCTCAACTGTGGCTACGGACAGGGTTATAGCGTCCGCCAAGTCATCGAAAAAGTCAAAGAGATATCCGGTGTAGATTTTACCGTTATCGAAGCCGAACGTCGTGCTGGCGACCCTGCTTGCGTGATTGCTGCTGCCGAACGCATTACCCAAACACTAGGATGGAAACCACAGTATAACGATCTCGATATTATCGTTCGCACGGCTTTAGCCTGGGAAAAAAAGTCACAGGGTAGCGAACTACCGCTGAAAGAATTGGTTAAGTAACCTGAGTTGCTACCTGAGAATGCCTACGACTGAAGTCGTGGCTGATGTTGCAAAGTCCGCCTACGCGGACTAATAGATCTCCTGCGAAAGTAAAAACACAACCTTTTTCAATACTGTTTTCATCTAAAACTTTTCCTATTCCCTAGCCCCTAACTTTTGCAGGAAGTCTAATAAACTAGTCCGCGAAGGCGGACTTTGCATCATTAGCGGCGACTTCAGTCGCTGACTAACCGAACCGTATTACCAGTCGTCGCAGCAATTTCGGCATTTTGCATCGCCATCAATTCCTGAATTCCCGTATCGGCAAGATCTAGCAACTCATTCAGTTGCTGGCGGCTAAAACTCCCCGATTCTGCCGTGCCCTGCACCTCAATTAATTCCCGATTATCGGTCATTACCACATTAAAATCGACATCAGCCGCGACATCTTCTGGGTAGTCCAGATCTAAAAACGCGCTCCCAGCAACTAAGCCCACCGACACCGCTGCAACTTGACGAACGATTGGCGAGTGACTCAATTCTCCCCGCTTCACGAGTCGATGGATAGCTTGCACTAATGCCACGTATCCGCCAGTTATTGCCGTCGTGCGGGTGCCTGCATCTGCCTGGAGGACATCTGCATCAACTAGGATTGTTTTCTCTCCCAGGGCGGCAAAATCGAGGGTCGATCGCAAACTCCGACCGATGAGTCTTTGGATTTCTTGCGTGCGTCCCGATAACTTCATCAGTTCGCGCTCGTGACGTTGGGGTGTCGCACCCGGTAGCATTCGGTATTCGGCTGTCAGCCAGCCTGTCCCCGTTCCTGCCAAAAACCTGGGTACGCCGTTGGTTATGGTGACGGTACACAGTACCTGCGTGTCGCCACACCTAGTCAATACAGAACTGGTAGCAAATTTGGTAAAGCCGCTCTGGAAGCTCACTTGACGTAATTTATTCGGTTGGCGGTCTTGGCGTTGCATGTAGAATTCAGGGAGAATGAAGATCGGAAACCAGATCGAGCTACTAGCTATTAAGTACTACTTGACCGATCGTATATTTAGTGTTTCACTGGATAAGCGCACGGAACGAAACGCTATATATTGTCTACTATAGACTGCCGAGCTGGACAGGAATCGCCTGTAATAGTACACCTTTTGAATGAAACGCGGCTCATTTTACGTTGAATATGATTGCACAACTAAATAGTCATCCAGAAAATTCTGCGCTTAATCGTAACACTTCACTTCATCCCGATTCAGCACCACTTCACAAACATATCGAGATTATCGATACACCAGCCGATCGATTTTGCACCGAGATCGTTGCTAATGCACTTAAACTTGCCAGTACGGGACAAAGAGTATTAATCGTCCAACTACTTAAAGGTGGCATTTGGCAAGGACACGATCGCATTGTCAATCTGGCTCAAAATCTAGATTGGATTCGTTGCAATTTAATTCGGAATATTTCGATCTCCGATTTAAACGATCTAGAATTACACAATTTCGAGCAGTTATGGAAGCACGTTCGCAATGTAGCTGGATCTGCTACTAATAACGATCGATCGAGTGAATATTCTTTGTTGATTTTAGACGATCTAAGTCTATCGATCGAGTTGGGGTTAATTAGTATCGAAGCCGCGCTCGATTTTCTCACCAAGATCCCTACAGATCTCCGGCTCATTCTAACTGGTACTAATCCACATCCAGCTTTATTAGAATTAGCTGTCTAAATTGAGTTCTATTAATAAGTATGTGTTAAAAAGCCCGATTCTTGCTGAAAGCAGTCGGGCTTTTTGATGCGATCTCGATCGTCCCAAAGATTTCCCATAAAAATCTAGGGTAGTAGCAATTCATGAATTGCCCCTACCCTGATTTGCAGCATCAGCGTGTTTATCGATAGCTTTCGCGATTCTCACGATCGTCTGCTAGCGCGCGGGAGCGAGTAGAAGTCCGATTGCGATCGACTTTATCTTTGGCTTTAGTAGCACTGCGTTTGAGTGCATCGAGACGGGACTCATAGTGCTTGCGTTTGCTCTTTTTAGGAGTATCATCAGTGAGAGTTTTTAAGGCACTGCCCAGACTCTTGTAAGCATTGGGGAGCGTGTATCCAAAGCGGGTGGCTAGGGCGATCGCTTTTTCATCGGCATCGATGGCTTCTTTGAGATGTCGATCGCTATTATTGCGAGAATAGAGCCGATACCCAGACACGCCGCATAGTCCCAGAGCCAGGATTAGTAGCAACCCATCCTGTACCCATAACTCTCCCACAGCACCGCCTAAACCGATCGCCAGCGCAGCCATTTCCCAGCCATCGCGCGAGATTGTATCGTTTTGAACGCGGGCGACTTCATGCCAGAACAATAAATTGCGTTGATCCAGAGCCAGACGTTCCCACTTGACTAAATCGATCTGAATTTCGACTTGATCTTTGCCCAATTCTTCACTCCGCACCAAAGGCGGATTGACTTCGACGGTAGTTTCTACCGTTACCCAGCTTTGCAATTCGGGTGGCAGCAAGCTTTTAAGCCGACGCAATTCACTCATTTCAGCGCGAGCAGAGGCAGCAGAATAGGATGTCATAGTGATAGTCTCAAGCGATCTTAGTTACTATTTTAGCGAATTCTCAGGCAAGACGATCGAAGTCGATCGATTCTCAGATTACATCCTTATATAGTGAGATCGATCGCAGTGGATTGTAAATTTTGATGTCATCTTGGGTTTAACCACAGGCGCAGTTGCTGACGACCTAGCGACATTTACTACTCCTACGGCTAGATCTACACAAGTTGAGTAAATTCAGATGAAATACGGTTTTTTGGGCACTTTCTGTGTAGTTGCTACCGTCTTGGGGATAACAGCAACAGTTCGTGCCGATATTAGCATTAGTATACCCGCCGATCGATCGATTAGTGCCGCCACTGGGCAAGAAGCTCCTCCAGAAACTGCCGCGCCGACCAAACGCGCCTACAATAATCCTCAATCGACATCTAACCCTGTGCTAACTCGCTTAGAATTGGACACTTATAACCTAGTCAATAAATATCGCCAGTCTCGCAATTTACCACCACTGACAATCGATCCAGCTATTTCGGCTCAGGCTAAGGCACATAGCGAAAAGATGGCTAGGGATCGGAATATGAATCATGACGGTTTTCACGAACGTGCGGATTCGATCGCGCAGACGATCGTCTACCGTAAGGCTGCCGAGAATGTGGCTTACAATATGGGCTACGGACAACCAGATTTAGTTGCCGTTCAAGGCTGGATCGAAAGTCCCGGACACCAAGATAATATGACAGGGCCATACGATCTTACTGGCATCGGCATCGTCCAAAACTCTAAGGGCGAATATTACTTTACACAAATATTTATTCGCAAAGCTTGGTACGTTAAAGATGCTGACTAGTCTATGTCTTATGATGTAGATCGTGCTATCTCACCAGCTCTCAATATGGAAGACTTTCAAATTTGCGATCGAGATCTAGATGATGCTCTCACTGCCAAATATCTCCAGGCAGAATCGATCGCTGTCGATACTGAGACAATGGGATTGAACTATCATCGCGACAGGCTGTGCTTAGTACAATTATTTTCACCTGGTGCCCTGACGGTAATTCGGATTGCCAAAGGACAAACAACCGCACCAAATTTACAACAGGTGATGCAATCTACCACCGTTACGAAGGTTTTTCATTTTGCCAGATTCGATGTGGCACAACTCAGTTACCGTTTGGGTATCGAAACTCAGCCAATATTTTGTACTAAAATTGCTAGTAAACTGATTCGTACCTACTCAAACCGTCATGGTTTGAAGGAATTAGTATCTCAACTCGAAGGTGTCGATCTCGACAAATCTGCTCAATGTTCCGATTGGGGCGATGCCGAAAATCTCTCGGAACACCAACTCCGCTATGCGGCTAATGATGTTCGATATTTAATTAGTATGCGTCAAAAATTGACTGCCAAGTTGCAACGCGAAGATCGGTGGGAACTAGCGCAGGACTGTTTTAAGGTGTTGCCTACGTTGGTTGCGCTAGATATATTGCAGTATGAGGATATTTTTTCACATCATTAAAATTATGTGTTGATAGATCGAGGTAATTCCTGGAAATAATCCTCCTCTAATATCGTCTAAACTATGATTAAAATGATTGACTGATGGACTTTAATGGACTGCTATCCGACAATTTTAGTTCATCTATTAATCAAATAAGTCATAGTTCAGATCGTATATTTTTATCGTAAATTACCTAAAATCTATTTCAATTGCTAGTTAGCTAAATACCAAAATATTAATAAATAATTAATGGCTTAGGCGCATAGATCTCAAAAGTAAAAGATTTTTTACCTGCCATGCGATCGGAAAAACTCTTAGCCATATAAGCTGGAATATATGGAGCAAATTCTTGACCTAACGACTGCGGATCTTGCGGAAAAAAAGTATCGCAATCATAACTATCTTCCAGACGCGATAGATACATCATATCGACAGTATCGATTGTTTGCTGGTAGAGATTAGCACCGCCACAATAAAATATTTTGGTGTCTTTAGCTAATTCTACATCGCCACAATTCAGGTCGTCAGTGAAACCTAGTTCCGATGATGGATATTTATCTGCAAATTGCGATCGATATTCGGCAACCTTAGATGTCACAATAATATTTTGTCTGCCCTTTAATGGAACTTTCTCGCGATCGAACATACCATCAAATGTCTTTCTGCCCATCACGATCGTATTACCCATCGTTAGATTCATAAATAGTTTTAGATCGGCTGGATAATGCCAAGGCATGTAACCATCTTTACCAATACCACCATCTTTATCGATCGCCGCAATCAGAATTTTTTGTACCATTTTATGACTCTATTTTCTAAACAGCTACAGGTAATTTAATAAATGCACCATGTTGATAATTAACTAACTGAATCCGATCGATATCATCATAAGTCAGATCGAACATCGATCGATCGCCTAATTGACTCAAATCTAATTGCGGTAAATCATAAGTCTCGCGGCTAGCAGCCTGATAGGGTTCGATATGATCGACATATACATGTGCATCGGTAATCGAGTGATAAAAATCTCCTGGTATGAGATTAACTTCTCGGCAAATTAGTAGTAGTAGTAATGAATAACAAGTTAAATTGAAAGGATTACCAACACAATGATCTGAGGAGCGTTGTTGCAGATGTAAATTTAATTTACCACCTTGATAATTTAACGTAAAACTATGATGGCAAGGTGGTAGCTTACTCATGGTTGCATTGGGTGGATACCAAGCTGTAATATGCAATCTACGCGATCGAGGATTACGTTTTAATTCATCTATCGCCCATCTAAATTGATCGAAACAGGGCAAAACTAAATTTTGCTCGGTATCGATAATTAGATCGTGTCGATATTTGCTGTCGGTTAGATTAACCAACGATTCGCCATCGCATAAATAGTTGCTATTATCGCGCCGAATCGGAGCCGCATAACCGGGAACTGGATAATATCGCCAGAACCTACCGTAAGCAGTTTCTAAATTACCATCCGCATCGCTCCATGCATCCCAAATTTTAGTATGCTGTTTGAGATTGCGAATATGTGGTTCGCCAGATAGGTACCAAATTAATTCTGTTACTAAGCTGCGCCATTGAATCTTTTTATGAGTCAAAATTGGGAAGGCTTCAGCCGTAACAGGTAGCCGATAACTCAGCCCGAATAATGAGACGGTATCGGTACCCGTGCGGTTAGTTTCTCTGCTTCCTTCTGCTAGGATGCGGTCGAGGATTTCTAAGTATGTCTTGTCTACTATATTCATAAATTAGTGAATGGTGGATATTAGCTGTATAGTGGGTTATCTAACTCGCGATTTTCCATTCGATTTAGTAGGCACCTTTTTGGGCTTGCTAGCTACTTTTAAGGTTGACTTACGAGCATCGAGATTACGAAATGGAGACCGCTTATATGTCGAGACCAACCAATCGCTCAGGTAGTGACTCATTGCGCCCAATTCTAGACCGCAAAATAAAGCTATATAAATCGCAGAATTTTTAGCGATCGATTGTTGTAGAATAACTAATAACTGTTGTCCGGTATATGTCTTGATGCCAATGAACTGAGCTATTCTCAGCCAAAATAGACCGATCAAACTCACCCATAAACTTAGATAAACAATTCGTCCGATCGTTCCAATAATAGGGCCATGCGACCAAATCGATCGATGTTTGAGAGCTTGTTGATATCGCATCATTTCAATTGTTGCTAGCAGCAATTTCTAGTAATGAAATTGCTGAAAAATACCAGCTTCTGATACATACAGAAGCTGAATTATTTTCAGATGATGAGAATTCACCTGATGACATTGCCGAAATCCAAGCTGCCCACCACGACTACAAAATAGGCGATCGCACTATATTCGATCGGTGCGTAGCAAAACGGGAAACAGAAAAAGCCCCGACTTTATAGATAAGTTAGGGTTTTTTGGAACGATCGATCTAATCTAGCCGCCAGCTACAGCCGGAACGATACTTACTTGGTCGCCATCGTTGAGTAGTGTATTCGTACCATCCAGGAAGCGAATATCTTCGTCATTGACATAGAGATTGAGAAATCTTCGTAATTGACCAGCTCCATCACACAATCTGGCTTTCACACCGGGACAGTCAGATTCAAGGGCATCTAATAACTCAGCAATACTATTACCATTACATTCGATCGTCGCGCGATCGCTGGTAAATTTTTGGAGTGCAGTAGGGATTAATACTTTAACAGTCATGAAGGAGATGGGAGAAAAAAGTAAGAAGTAAGAAGTGTAATTATTAAGAATCTGGAACGCAGTTCCAAAGCCTAAAGCCTAGACTTGTGTTTGTGCCCAGTCGAGGCGATCGAGTGTTTGGGAGCGTTCGAGCGCACGTTCAAAGCTATCTAGTTTGGCTTCGATTTGGAAGGGTTCGCTAACGTAGCCTTGAATCGATTCTTGGGTTTTGAGTCCGTTACCAGTGATGTAAACTACGGTCGTTTCGTCGGGGTTGATTTTACCAGCTTCCACGAGCTTCTTGAGGACGGCAATGGTGGTACCACCAGCAGTTTCAGTGAAAATGCCTTCAGTTTCTGCGAGTAGTTTCATCCCTTCGATGATTTCGGCATCGGTGACGGATTCGATATTACCGTTGGTTTTGCGGGCGAGCTCTAGTGCGTAAATGCCGTCAGCGGGGTTGCCAATTGCGATCGATTTAGCGATCGTATTGGGTTTGACTGGGGTGACAAAATCGCGACCTGCGGCGTATGCTTGAGCGATCGGCGAACAGCCTTCAGCTTGTGCGCCGCTGAACCGAACTGGTTTATCTTCGACTAAGCCGATTTTGACAAATTCTTGGAAGCCTTTGTGAATTTTGGTAAATAACGAACCAGAAGCTAATGGCGCGACGATGTGGTCGGGTAATTGCCAGCCGAGTTGTTCGGCGACTTCATAGCCGAGGGTTTTGGAACCTTCGGAGTAGTAAGGGCGAAGATTGATATTGACAAATCCCCAACCATATGTGTTGGCAACTTCACAACAGAGGCGATTTACTTGGTCGTAGTTGCCTTGAACTGCCATGACAGTGGGGCCATAAATGACCGTGCCCAGGACTTTACCTGCTTCGAGGTCTGCTGGGATGAATACACAACATTCTAAGCCTGCATGAGCCGCGATCGCTGCGGTGGAGTTGGCTAAGTTACCAGTACTCGCACAAGAAATAGTTGAGAAGCCAAATTCTTTAGCTTTGGAAAGTGCCACCGATACCACCCGATCCTTGAAGCTCAAGGTGGGCATATTTACAGCATCGTTTTTAATGTAGAGATTTTTTAAGCCTAGGCGACGCGCCAACCGATTGGCTTTAAGTAATGGTGTCATCCCGGTACCGACATCGACGATATGCTCGTCGGGAACGGGGAGTAAATCTTTGTACCGCCAAATCGAGTTGGGGCCTGCTTTGATGCTCTCGCGAGTCACCTTAGTACGGAGGTAATCATAATCATATTGCACTTCCAATGGCCCGAAGCAGAGTTCGCAAATGTGGGTGGCTTTGAGTTCGTACTCTGTACCGCACTCTTTACAGGCTAGTCCTTTGGCGGCAGTCGTTCTGTTGCTGTTTAAGGTTGCTTGGGTCATGGTTGGAGGCAGTGGTGATTAGATATCCGTCTACTTGTTGAAAATAAGCTTATCATGGCTCGATCGAGCCGTCAAATATACCCGACTATTTTAGTCGGGTATTGGGGATTAGAGAGTAAGAAGTAAGAAGTAAGGAACGCAGTTCCAACGCCTAAAGCCTAAAGCCTAAAGCCTAAAGCCTAAAACCTAAAACCTAAAGCCTAAAATTTTGAAAGATTACTTCAGGAAAGGGACTGGTAGATTTGGGTGTGAGTAGTGACGAATCGATTTGTTTGAGATGGCGATCGAAAAATGCCACCGTATATTGATTAATAATCTGCATTGCGCGTTCGGGCGAAATTTTACCGCCACCATTGCCAAACCGCGATTTCAATGGAGAATCAGCAAAATTCATGTGAGCGGCACCCAAGAGGGTGAGATTGTAGCCGCCATGCTGCTGAAACCATCGTTCCCGCTGCTGGAATCCCCATTCATCGGTTTGTTGCGCGCGTCGCTTCTTACCATTCGTAGAGCGGAGTTCGGCAGTAGTAGGACGGGGATAATCGGAATTCATGAATAAGAATGGTTGCGTTGCACCTGTTTGTGCAGACGAGCTAAACATTAAGCCATCCATATTCAACCCAGCTTTGAGCCGTGCATCGAGCGAACATGCTTGTGCTGCAACCGCGCCGCCAAACGAAGGCCCGAAAATCCCAATTTTACTGAGGTTGAGCTTACCTGTTAAGAGCTGATGAGTAGCGTTCAATTCTGGCAATCGATCGAGTATAAACCGCACATCTTGAGTTCTGAGATCTAATTGCGATCGGGCGACGGTGAGGAACTTTGCCATCGCGGCATCAGAAGACGTGTAATCGGCAGCTAAATTGCTGCGAATGACTCTACCGCTGGGGTAAATCGCCATCGGTACCGAACAAGCATGTTCTAAACCGATGACGACATAACCTTGACTGGCTAACTCTTGAGTTTGAAAGGTATTATCGGTTTTAGAGCCGCCCCATGAGGGAGTATAAATAATTATGGGGTATGGAGTCGCCGTCGTGGCGATCGGTGCCGCTGGAATGGCATGAGTTTTCACCAATCTCAAATGACTGAATAACCCTGACGGAATTAACCGTGGATCTTCAATGTAAGGAGTTTTTGGGCTGTTATTATTGGCGATTGCCGGGTACCAGACGCGAACGACTAATTCTCGATTGGCATTAGTGGTAGTCGGATCGCACAATTCAATCCGGGATTTATCGACTAAATCGATCGAGATCGTGCCGACAGCATACCGACCAGTCGGTACTGGAAATGTGAAGATTGGGTACAGGTAAAATAGAATTGCCGAAGTTGTGGCACCAATTAGTCCCAAACCGATCGAGGCTGGAAATAGCCAGGGTGTGGAAATAATTAGCTTTAATTGCCCTAATCCGGCAACTAACATCAAAATACTAGCAGATACAAAGACCGGAATCATTTGCCAGCAGTGATTTCCTTGCAGTAAACCCATCGCACTTGGCGTGATGATGGAGATCGCGACAGCCATCAACACTAAATATTTACGGCTATTCATGAGTTAGAAATATTGGAGATTATTGAGCCTCCACTCCTAAACCCAATTGTAATCCGATCGTCCGCGATCGATTTATACTACATTCTTAGTGTCACATCCACTATTCACTATCCACTATCCACTAACTTAACAAGATCCTTCTTTAAACAACACTACTCTGATTGTTTCGAGTAAAATCTTTAAATCGAGCGCGAGCGACCATTGGAGAATGTAAACCATATCCCAATAAAAAATCTCTTCGGAATCGCTGCTACTGCGTCCTTTCACCTGCCACAGTCCGGTAATTCCAGGTAAAACTTCGTATCGTAGAAACCTGTCGCGATCGAGATCTTTAACGTCTTGGATCGATAGCTCGTAATCCCGGACAGCGATCGGGCGCGGGCCGACAAGACTCATTTGTCCTTGTAAAACGTTGAATAATTGTGGTAATTCATCTAAGCTATAATCGCGGAGGAATTTACCAATTTTGGTAATCCGAGGGTCTTCTTTAATTTTAAATAGAACGCCACCTTTGACTTCATTTTGTGCTTCTAGTTGCTTTTGGAGTTCGCTAGCATTGGCAACCATCGTCCGAAATTTCCAGACGCGGAACCGATGACCTTTGAGACCGACGCGGTACTGTCTGTAAAAAATAGTACCAGGTGAAGAGCGTTTGATGAGAATTGCGATCGTCACCAAAATCGGCGATAACAGAATTAATAGGACGCAAGCAGAAATTTTGTCAAACAAACGTTTCAACCAAAAATTGAACCCAAAAATCGCCAAAGATTTAAAGCGAACGGTGGGGATTTCTTCGATCATTTTGGTCTCAGATGCCCGTTGGGGTAGTTGCAGCTCTGTCGGCACTACTCGCAGGTGAATTCCGGCGGCTTTGAGATTCCAAAATAGAATAATTTGATTGTCAATTAGCTGCTGAGAACAAATAAATACTTCGCTAATTTTGCGCGATCGAATGCGATCGATTATTTGGTCTAATTGTTTTTGGATGTCCCATAGCGATAAGTCGATGATACTATCGACTCTGAATTGTTGAGAGCGATCGAGCAATTTACTCACCTTATCGATGTCCGAGCGGTCGCCAATTAGTACGACCGCTTGCTGTAAAGCTGGATTGCGTTTGCGAATCTGAATTGTGACTAGATCGAAGAAAAATCTAGCCGAGCTGATGAATAGAAAATTCAACACCCACGCGCACACAAACACCGAACGCGACACCCACCACAGTCCTGGATGATAAAAGAACGCCGCGATTAAAATCATTAACTGCGCCAACGTTAGTGATTTTAATAATTTAGAAAATCGATGTAACTTATCATCGGTACCATAAAACCCGGAAGCCATCAGAGTGCCGACGCTAACTGCGAGAATAGGTACCAGCGCATCTGAAATATGTCTCCCCAAAGTTGGCGTACCGAGCCTGTCGGCAATCGTCCACGATCCAAATAACATCGTAGCATCGAGCGTAATTAGCATGAGCGATCGCAGCACCATTAGCGGTGTCCGCCAGCGAATTGCCAAATTTGTCGCGCGAATATCTTCGGTCTGCCAAAGATTGATGATGGGGTCGGTTTTTTTTAACTCGGTCATGCGATCGCTCCGAAAGTATGTGATATGGAGTCAAATAAACTTCTTGCAGTGATCTCAGTCACGAATAATCTGTGATATTTGTTAAAGATACTTTAGTGAGAATAATATGTTTTATCATCGCTAAAAACAACGAACAATGTCAACGATCGCGCAGCTAAATTTATATAAACATATTAACTACAGATTCTAGTTAATGGCTAGACGATCGAGATGAATGTCGTAAGTTAAATCTCAGTGGACTTAGATACCTGTGCAGGATATATTCAGTCATCTGGCTGTTGATAATTGCCAGATTTTGGGGAAAAATTAAGAAAATCTGTGTAAGTTGCCCGATAGCTCTTAATTCAATAACTACATAGTATAATATAATTGAAACTTTTGCTAGCAGTCTAGATCGTTACTCAGCATGTTGATGTAAAAGTTTGGCATTGTACGATCCTTTACATATTCCAATCTAATCGTGCGGCTGAAGCTACAGGGGTATCGAGATCGTGCCCAAATATAGAAACTGATAATTCGATCCATATTAATTACAGCCGCAAAGTAGCGAAAACTGACAGATCGTGACAGGGAGTAAAAAGTTAATGCATCAACCGCTGAAAAACTCGATCGAAAAGAGCGTATCTATCATCATTCCGGCATACAATAGCAGCGAATTTTTACCAGCAGCCATCGAGAGTGCGATTCTCCACGGGAGAGGCTTCTCTTCTCTCCGAGACGCTCTGCGAACGAGAGGCTTCGCCAACGCCAACGGGCAAGATCCACAAATTGAGATCGTTGTCGTCGATGATGGTTCGACGGACGATACTAAAGCGGTGTGCGATCGCTATCCGACAGTCACGTATATTTATCAAAGCAATCAAGGTTTACCAGGAGCGCGTAATACTGGAATCGAAGCAAGTCGCGGTACGTATCTGATTTTTTTAGACGCTGACGATTGCTTGCTCCCTGACGCGGTAAAGATCGGGGTAAATTGTCTGCAAGAACATCCAGCAGCGGGGTTTGTGTTTGGGCGATACGTATTTCGATCGATTAATCCTGACGGTTCTTATAGTACTCAACCGCTGTTTGCCGAGCCGCCGCCAGTTGCTAGTTATGGAACTATTTTGGCGGCGCAACATAATATTCAATGTGCCACAGCGATGATTCGGCGAGAGGCGATAGAGTCTGTGGGGGGATTCCCTGTGGGTGAAGAGGATTTGGGTTTATTTTTGCGGATTGCGCGGGAGTACCCGATTTATTTTCACGATCGAGTGGTGTCGGAATATCGGTATCATGGCGGGAATGAGTCGAGTAAGTCTGTGAAGATGCTGGTGCAGACTTTGGCTACTCATGAATTGGAGCTGGAGTATATTCGGGGAGTGGGGAATTCTGCACCGGAACTAATGGCGGCTTATGAATCTGGGCGAGCTGCTTGGATAAAATTTTATGGCGATCGAATTCTGTATGATGTGGTTAGGTTAACACAGGCGAGCGCGATT
>NZ_JANYJC010000137.1 GCF_025361915.1 Chamaesiphon sp. GL140_3_metabinner_50 | reverse complement strand
CATAAAAACGCCGCTTGTGGGTACCCGAAGATCTACGCTTTTACTAGGATTTAAATATTGTCTTGTCTATCCTCTATTCCCTATTCCCTAAATAAATGAACGATCGATTTCGAGACAATATAGTATTAGGTGTAGGTGTCGCGGAAAAGCCCCCCCTTTATAAGGGGGGGTTGGGGGGGTAAATTAACCTCAAACGAAGCTAGTTTCTACTTCCATCCATCCTCTACCCTCTACCCTATGAACGATCGATTTCGAGACAATATAGTTTTAGGTGTAGGTGTCGCGATCGCGATGATTATTAGCTATTGGGTGGGACAACAAGCCTTTAGCTGGATGCCGCCTGTTGCCACCCAGGAAGCTCAACAAGTCGATAATTTGTTTAGTTTCTTAGTTTCGATCGGAACGTTCGTTTTCTTGGGCGTGGCGGGGATGATTGGCTGGGCGATCGTCACTTGTCGCGCCGAACGCGGGGACTTCTCCGAAGCACATCCAGCGCGGGGGAGTGCCGCATTAGAAGTGTTATGGCTGGTGGGGCCGACGATTTTGGTGATGTGGATTGCCGTTCAAAGTCAACATATTTATCAACTGCTCAATCTTGACGGACTTCATGCCTTTGCCCATTCTCCTACCGTAGCAACCGCGATCGCGCCTAAAGCCAACTCCCAACAAACGATCGGGATAACCGCTAAACAGTGGGCATGGACATTTCACTATCCTGGCAATATTACCAGCGACGAATTACACCTACCCGCAAATCAAACTACTCGCCTAGTCATGGAATCAGAAGATGTCATTCATGGATTTTACGTCCCCGCCTTTCGGATCAAACAAGACATCATCCCCAACCTCAAGATCTCCTTAAATATCAACCCCTTACGCGCCGGAAAATACCGACTTCAAGACTCCCAATTTAGTGGCACTTACTTCGCCTTAATGAAAGCGGATGTATATGTAGAACCGATCGCCAAATATCAAAGCTGGTTATCCAGTTCCGCCCGACTAGACCCAACCCTAGCAACCAATCCAGCCGCGATCGAACACGCTAATCCTAGCAATAAACTCGGCGCGAAATGGCCATCGATCGCACCTAATGCGCCGTCGATTTTCAATGCTAAGGGAGGGGAAGACAAATCCAGCGGACTCGATCGACATCATGCCTGAATTAATGTGAGTTCGTGTTGACGATCTTCGATCCCTTCAAGAACCGCTTTTTCTGGAACATTTAAGTTTGTAGGGGCAGGTTTATGCCACTAATCCAAACTTGAAGTCAACCTTCGGACGAACCTGCCCAACCCCACCAGCAACCTAAATATTGCTTCACCAACCGCAGGAGAAAAACGATCTGATGGTTATTAGTGGGGAGGGCGGGTTTGTCCGATAGTTATCGTTATATTCGCGATCGATAGCATAAAGCGGCATTTTTATTCTGGGGTTCCCCCAGAATAAAAAAACGACAAGACACCCGCCCCTACAGATTTTTGTTCTTCAATAGTTATTCGATCGATCTCTTATAGACAATATCCACAAGTACCGTTGGCGAATCATCACCTATGACGCATCCCCACCAAGCAACCGATCGATTTAGCCCCATCCCATCATTCCGCTGGAACCGATATCTCACCTTCACCACCGATCACAAAGAAATCGGCATCCAGTACCTATTCGTCACCTTCTTTTTCTTCCTCGTCGGCGGCTTAATGGCGATGCTGATCCGCGCCGAATTGCTTACACCTCAACTCAACCTTCTCAGCCGCCCCCTCTACAACGGACTCTTCACCCTTCACGGCACGATCATGATTTTCCTCTGGGTGATTCCAGTCCAGGTGGGACTGGCAAACTACCTAGTCCCATTGATGATTGGAGCCAGAGATATGGCTTTCCCCAAACTCAACGCGATCGCCTTCTGGCTGCTCCCTCCGGCTGGATTGCTGCTGCTATCGAGCTTATTTATCCCTGCTGGTTCGGCACAGGCTGGCTGGTGGTCGTATCCACCAATTAGTACTCAAGTGCCACAGGGTGTGGTTATTAATGGCGAATCGCTATGGCTGATTAGTATCTTCCTAATTGGGATCTCCTCCTTACTAGGTGCGGTCAATTTTATCTCGACGATTATCTGGATGCGGGCACCAGGGATGACGTTTTTTAGGATGCCAATTTTTGTCTGGACGGTCTTGAGCGCGCAACTACTACAGCTAGTTTGTCTACCTGCGCTCACAGGAGCGGTAATCCTGCTATTTTTCGATCTCAATTTCGGGACGACCTTTTTTCAACCCTTCGCGCAGGGTAGTCCGGTACTGTACCAGCATTTATTTTGGTTTTACTCCCATCCGGCAGTATATGTGATGGTGCTGCCTTCATTTGGCATTTTTTCCGAAATTATTCCCGCGTTTACCCGCAATCCCCTGTTCGGTTATCGATCGGTTGCAATTGCGTCGATCGGGATTGCCGTAATTAGTACCTCGGTGTGGGTACATCATATGTTCGCCAGCGGTACTCCTGATTGGGTGCGGATGTTATTTATGTTTACCACGATGCTAGTTGCCGTCCCCACTGGGGTGAAAGTCTTCGCATGGACGGCGACAATCTGGCGGAGTCGGCTGCATTTGGACACGCCCTTACTTTTTGCGATCGGCGGCGTTTTGATGTTCACGATCGCCGGAATTACGGGGGTGATGTTGGGTTCGGTACCCTTCGATCTCCATGTGAATAATACCTATTTTATCGTCGGTCACTTCCACTATGTGGTATACAACACGATTACGATGGCGATCTTTGCGGCGATTTATTTTTGGTTCCCTAAAATTACCGGACGGATGTATTCGGAAAACTGGGGCAAGATCCATTTCGGGCTGACATTTGTCGCTGCCAATCTCCACTTTTTCCCGATGTTCCCGTTAGGGTTACAGGGAATGTTACGTCGATCGGCTTCCTATGCAGCGGAGTACGCGGATTGGAATGTGTTATCGAGTATCGGTTCGTTTCTACTCGGCGTGTCGATCTTGCCGTTTATCGCGAATATTATCGTTTCGGCGATCGATGGTAAACCTGCGTCCGATAATCCTTGGCACGCAACGGGTTTGGAATGGAGTATCGCTTCGCCTCCGCCGCCGGAGAATTTTGACGAGATTCCAGAGGTGTCTTTACCGCCCTATAACTATGGCGATCCGCAATATTCAGTCCAAGATCCGAGCAATCCTTATTAGATTCGATCGGAGTGAGTTTTATTACTTGCAAACCCTAGAAGATCCCCCCTAGCCCCCCTTAAAAAGGGCTACCCTGTATACATATCTCTAGAAATAAGCGAAATTGGTGTGAATCCCCCAAACCCCCTTATAAAAAGGGCTAAGATCCGGATCTTAGTCCCCCTTTTTAAGGGGGATTTAGGGGGATTCAGATCTCGAAACGAAGTCTATCCGACTTGTGTATACACCGTAGCTTAAAAAGGGGGGAACCGGACTCTTAGTCCCCCTTTTTAAGGGGGATTTAGGGGGATCTACGGGTTAACAACTTAGCACTAAAGACCTCTCAGTCACACTCCTATGACCAGACTCAAACCTGCACCCGTTCAGAAAACTCATGATGATGAGAGTCCGATTAATTTAGAGCGAATCCGGCAAAGTCTCCCGCAATGGTTACAGCGATTTTTGCCTAGCGGTGGTGGTTTTCATCACGACGCACACGGACAGGCGATGTTTGGGTTTACGATCTTTTTAGTGTCTGAGAGTCTGATTTTTGTCAGCTTTTTTGTTACTTATATTCTGCTCCGCAATAGTATTACTAATTGGGTACCGCCTGGAGTGAAGGGGCCACAAATCTCTACGGGATTAATTATCGCAACGGTGGTGTTGCTTTCTAGTAGTTTCGTTATTTATTTTGCCGATCGATCGCTCCAACGTGGCAACCTTGCCCGATTTCGGTTCTTGTGGGTGCTGACTTCGGCAATGGGGTTATTTTTTCTGCTGAATACTGC
>NZ_JANYJC010000114.1 GCF_025361915.1 Chamaesiphon sp. GL140_3_metabinner_50 | reverse complement strand
GTCTCCCCAAGTAGAGCACCTTTTCGCTACTCGGACTGAAATATAAGACAAATCCCCGACTTCTCGAAGAAGTCGGGGATTTCGCGTAACGCTAGCTAGATTCATGCAAGAAGAGCTAGATACTCAGACCTAGCCCTAGCTGTTAATTTATTTAAGCTGGTGGACGGATTCGAACCCCCGACCGGCTGATTACAAATCAGCTGCTCTACCAACTGAGCTACACCAGCGCACTTACATTAGTATAACATACCGACTTTTGCCTGTCTAGTCCGAATTCGATCGAATTGCAAATTGTCGTTGGCACAGCCTCTGTCTTGTCTTGACGCACACAAACGGGAGGTTCCCTCTTCAATGCTTCGCTGACTGAAACACTCTGGCGAGAGGGAACCTCCGCGCGTTGGCGTAGCTTCTCCAACGGAGAATCTCTCATGCGCTCCATCAGGAGAATCGGCAAGTCAAGCTTACAACCCAGCGAACCATTCGTAGCCCAAATCTTCCCAATAGCCGCGTTTTGGTAACAATTCATTGGCGAATACCACTTCTGTTACCCACTTGCTTTGTTTGTAGCCGAGTTTAATTGGTGAGGCTAATCGTAAGGGGGCACCATTTTCGGCGGGTAATTCTTTACCATTCATCCGATCGGCTAATATAGTTTGAGGATGAAGGACTGATGCTAAATCCCAGCTTTCATAATAACCATCGGCAGATTTAAAGTAGACATATTTAGCCGTCGGTTTTGGTTGTGCTAAAATTGCTAAATCTCGCAATCTGACACCACCCCATTGGACGATCGCCGCCCAACCTTCGACACATACTTGCTGAATAACCATTGAAGTATGCGGCATTCGATCGATATCTGCCATTGTGAGGCTGAGGGGATTATTTACTGCTCCAGATATATTTAGTTTGAAGTTTGCCAGATCGATCGCCGGGGTACCGCGAAAGCTATTGACAATTAATTTTTCGGGTTCGATCGCCGAAATTGGAAATTCTGGTGTCGGTTTGGATGATAATAATAAGGATTGAAATGCTTCATTCAGTGGCATTGATAGTTTCCCGATCGGATCGTAGAGCAATGTGCCAGCGACGTTCACCAATAATCCAGCTCCAGTCCACTGTAATAATTGACGGCGAGATATTCGGCTGCTTTCTGCCATAGTTTTTCAGTATTAGGTTTTAGGCTTGAGATTGCTATTTAGGCTGTAAGTCTGCAATTCTTAGATTGAGAAATGCTGTGGCAATCTTGCCGTTACCGATACCCAGAGCTAAAATTGAATGTACTAAGGTATATAACAAGACGAGTGGAACTGTCATAAAATGAATGGTGCGGAGTGTTTGCCAATCGCCAAATTTAGAAGATAACCAATAAAATTGAACGGGTTGATACATCGATAAACCTGTGGCGATCGCTAGTAATAGAATTGGAATAATGCTGGTATAAACAATCCGATGCCAAGCATAGATTTTGCGTTTGGGATTGTTGCTAGCTTGCAAAGCTCTAAGATCTTGTGTGTTGACAAATCGATCGCGCCATCTTTTAGTCCAGAAAATGTAAATACCGTAGGCGAGTAGATTTAAACCATAAATCCACATTAGGGCAAAATGCCAATTTCGGCCTCCAGCCAACCAACCGCCGAGGGTGATTAGCCAGGGAATATGGATACCTTCACGTCCGCCAAATACCGGATTGGCATTATAAATTTGCAAGCCACTGGCGATCGTACCAAATAGACTGATGATATTCACCCAATGAAACAAGCGGACGATCGATGGTTGTGCCCCAGGCATTTTTGGAGTTATTAGTTCCATCTGATTTTCCTCCAAACTAGTTTAAATCTCTTTAATACATGCGCGGATATTATCTAGTCGATCGCGAATTGCACCGCTAACTAGTAATTCTCGTGCCAATTTCATGCCAGCAGACATATCGCTGGCTCCACCACAATGCCACAGGTAAAATCCAGCATTCCACAGTACGGAATTTAATAGCTCTGAAGGTTCTGCACGCAAAACGCGATCGAAATCGGTCATTAATTCTGGGGTAGATAGTAAGGGCGGATTAACATTACTCAAGCCATAGTCGTAATGATGGAGGAAGATCCGGTCTAATTCTTGCCCCGATTGATGAACGCCGATAATGACAGCTCGATCGCGCGGTAAGTCGCTACTGCCTTCTAATCCCTTAACTGTGGTAATTTGATGCGGTGTATTGCGAAGGGTGGCGGCGACGAGTGCTGTCTGTTCGGTGGGGGGATGAACGTAGCCAAAAATCAGGTGAGCATCACCAGCGTAAGGGAACCACAATAGCTCTAGAGTCGCGATCGGCGGACGTTTGCCAATTTGGTCGCGATAGGGTGTCAGTCCCGCTGCGGCGGGGAAAAGAGTGGGTGTATAGATGAAGCCTAATTTAGTTTTCTCAAAAATTTGTTGAACGCGATCGAGAGATAGTTTCGTCCAATCGATGCCCCATTCTTGCCAAATATCGACTAGGGGGATGCCATACTTAGTGGGCATTCGATCGCCACCATGCAAAATTACCGGAATTTCTGCCGCAGCCAGAATCAGCGATACTAATGGGGAGACTGGTGCGGTGCGAGACCTACCATCATAAGGAATACCAAAGATCACTGGCGATCTACCATGACTGGCGACGGGTTGTAACTGAGATCCCAGCCGATCGTAAGTATCTAGCATCCCAGCTAATTCTGCACCCGTGGGACGCTTGATTCGATGAGCGATTAGAAAGGCTCCAATTTGGGCAGGGGTAGCTGTTTGCAGCAGCATCATCTCCATTGCTTCTGCTGCTTGCTCGCGAGTCAAACTCTTACCCGTATGTGGCCCGCTGCCAATTATTTGGACGAATTTCCGAAATCGATCGCTCATTTGTTAGAAGACTGGGTGACTAAATCGCAGAAAAATTGAATGGGGGGAATTTGGAGCCTGTCGGTAGTCGTGACGAGGACGACTTGACGAGAGAGACTGATGCCTGTTTTGGGGGTGGGTTCGATCGATCGAGCTGCCAAAGTAGGATCGTGATGGATGTCGAGTAATGCCGATTTGGGTAACAGTGCGATTAATTTCCCCTGCCTGACTACGCCCCGAAAGGCATCGAGCGTATTTAATTCTAACACCGCATTGAGTTTACTACCTTGTTTGCTAAATTGTTCTTGCACTAATCGCTGCATTCCGTAGCCATCTTTAAAGACTACCTGTGGGTACTTAACTAATTCTGCCCAAGGTACCTGTTGATATGCGGCGAGGGGATGATCTGCTGACATTAAAATTTCGATCGGTTCTTGATAGAGATTTTGCACCACGAGATCGGGACTGGCGGTAAATAGTCGGTTATCCATGACGATGGCGATATCTACCAAACCATCTTTAAGCACTTTGAGAGCGCGATCGCTACCTAATGCTGTTACTCTCAGTTGTACCTGGGGATGTTGATGACAAAACTGCTGTAAAATCGGTGGCAAAATATTGGCACATACCGAATGAATAGCGGCGACACACAGATCGGGTTGTTTGCCTGCAAGGAGATGTTCGATCGATTCGTGTGCGAGTTGCCATTCCGCACAAATTTTGCGTGCGTGGGGTAAGAGCCGTTCGCCACCAATGGTCAGTTTTGCCTGATGATGGCGATGGAATAAGGAAATACCCAAATCTTCTTCTAGCGACTGAATTTGGCGGCTGATAGTCGATTGGGTGCAATTACAAGTACGCGCAGCTTGCTGAAAACTGCCAGTCTCATTAATTGCTAAAAAGGCTTGCAATTGTTCGATCCGCATGTTGTTTCGGTTGCCTTCCTTACTCCTGAATTCCTGCTATGGCGACATCCAAGAGTTGTTGATGCCATTCGCCAGTACTGGCGATCGCACAACCCCACTGCGTGACATCACCCTGATTGTATCGAAGTGGCGTGCCATCTTGGTGGGTAAATTTGCCACCTGCTTCGGTCAAAATCAATTCTGGTGCGGCGAGATCCCAATCTTTAGGCGCAGAGGTACCCGATAAGGATACATATACATCCGCGCGATGTTCGACGATGGCGGCAATTTTACAGCCGATACTCCCGACTTCGAGCTGTTGCTGACAAGGTAATTGAGCTAAGAGATTTACTAGTCGCTTGCTGCGGTGATTGCGACTGGCGACGACGACTAAATCGGTGAGCTTTTTACCCGATGACACCCGAACCGATTTTCTAATGCCATCTAAATCGATTGATTCGGTACCCTTCCCAGTAATTGCTGCATACATGCGATCGGTTTCTGGAATCGTAACCACTGCAAGAACGGGACGATGCTGATATGTTAGGGCAATATGGATCGCATATTCCCCAGTCTTATCGATAAAATCTCGCGTGCCGTCTAAAGGATCGATAATCCAGACCCAATCTTGAGTTAATTGCAAATCGTCAGCCTGATAAGTCTCTTCTGTTAGATAGCCACAACTATCCCCACACATAGATTGAATACCTGCGAGAATGTGTCGATCGACTGTCCGATCTGCGGCGGTGACTGGCCCTTCAGTCTTATCTAATACCTCCAGATCTGCGCGACTGCCACGATAATAAGATTTTAAAATTGCTGCTGCCGTCCAACTCAACTCGATCGTCCGTTCTAAAATGTCAGCTAAAGTCAAATGCGGGAGTGGTGAATTCACAAGAATTGGCAGATTATGGGCGGGAAATAGTCAAAAAGTGTAGATTTGTTGCGGCGACTGCATTCTAGCGACATAACGATCTGTCTAGCCCGATCGCGTGTTCGGTTTCCACTATCTTCAGGTACTAAATCGATACGGTTTCCTGTGTCTAGCTTACCTTAAATTTTGGCAATCGCGGTGCTATAGTGTATATCGAAGCCGCAAGTCGGCATCAAAAAAATAAGTGTGAGGAAATTTTAAATGAACTGGAAAACTTTACTGGTAATCGCCAGCTTAACTGTCTCCGCTGGTCTGACTTCTTGCAGCAAAGAAGCTACTACCACTCCCGACGCGACCAAGACTACTGAGACTAAAACTGAAACCACGACTACTCCCGCAGCAGATACTACCAAGCCTGCTGACGCTACTAAGAGCGATACTACCAAGCCTGCTGATGGCATGAAAACTGACACTACCAAGCCTGCTGACGGTGCCAAGACTGGTGCAACCAAAACTACTGAAACCAAGACTATCGAAACCAAGCCTGCTGAAACTAAAAAGCCTTAGTAGTCTGCTAGTCTGAGGTCTTTTCGCAAGTAATCGACCTTATCTAAACAAACCAACAGCCATCAATATCCTTTCAGACTCTATTTGAGCTGAAGATATCGGTGGCATTGTTTTTAGAGCGGGGAGATGGGAGATGAGAATAAGGAGTCAGAAACAAACCTAATACCTAATACCTAAAAAATCGCCAGTTTTTAAAAACTTACCAGCCTCAAATGGCGGAATTTGGGTATTGAGTGCTAGACGATAAAAATGATTGAATCTCGATTTGTCTACTCCAGCCGGAAATGTTTGCTGACGTTGGTGGGCAAATATTTGCTGAAACTTGAGACTGATATCGCCAGTCAGCGCATCGCGAGTGGGGACGATGCACCGCTGACAGGGATTGATACCGTAAAATTGGACATCTCCCAGTTGAAAATCGATAACAGATTCCGGCGCGCCAAATAAGCGATCTTCCCAAAAAGCCGGAACGCCACTGAGTTCTAAGTTAGTTCTAAATCTGCGGCGAACCTCTGTCAAATCGAGTCCGGGGAACCAGCCGCAAACCGTCTCTAAGGTGGCTGTACTGACAATCGTAGGGCCGTAAGCATTTAAGTCATCGGGAAAGCCTGTAGCGGTATTTTCGATGAGGCTGACGGGAAAGCCAAAAAATGCACTCAACCATCGTGCTAGTTCGGTAATTTCGGTAGTCAGACAAAATTTATAATTAGTCGGATCGTCAGCAGTTTGGATATTAATTACTAATTGCTGCGCTGCATCAGGATCGCTAAAATCGAATCGACTGCGTAATTGATGAATTTTAGCAGTACGTTTGGCATTAACAACTTTACCGCGATCGTCAATAATCGCCCACCGCCTGTCGAATTCTAACGCACCACCTGTCGATATTTTAGCGCGATCGACTAGTTTGCCATCTAAAGATTTAATTGGATAAATGCTAATCTGCGTTAGTGTCGGCTGAATTTCGGTGGTAACATTCACACTCTTTACTCCTGATTGCGATCTCTTCAGATTAGAGATCGATAATTGGTTCGCTTAGTTGAGCCTTGAAACCCAACGTTCTATGGATGTTGGGTTTCGCGGGCTTCTACCCAACCTACGCATGTTATTTAATCCTGATTCCTTAATGTGATGCTACCATGTACCGATCGACTCGGCTAAAATAGCACTAATTTCGACAAACAGAGGACGATTTGCTGGTATGGTTTGCAGACAATCTTGCTGTAATTTTTTCAGTCTTTTAAGTACTAACTTTTCCCGATCCTCATCCTTAGAAGCTCCGTTAAAGACATTCGGCAATTGACAGCGCACGAGTAAATCTTCTAACAGACAACCAAATGCTCTTACCTCAAGTTTTTCCAATGCTAGACTGGCAATCTCATCGGTGCGATCGTAACTAGAAGCCGCTCCAAAATCGCCTAATAAACAATTACCTCGATCGTTTGTCATGATATTATGAGCGTATAAATCACCGTGCATAATGCCCTGAGTGTGGAGATGCGCCGCTGCTGATGAAATGCCGATCGCAATTTGTAAAATTGTCGCTATTGTAAACGATGTTTCCTCAGCATAAGTATCTCTGGTGCAACTATCCAAGCTCGGCGGGTTGCCTAAATTTTGGTAATCGGGTGGAATTAACGATAATATTAACCCCGATTTAGCGTCAGGACAATTGCCAATTTTACCCAACGCACCTACTAAATGCGGATGTCCACCCGCAGCCATGCAAGCATTCATTTCGTCTGCTGGCTCACCATCGCTCGTCATCGCGCCTTTAAAAATCTTGATTGCCACATCAGTTGGGGACTGTGGTGGCGAATGCCATAAGCCTTTAGAAATAACCCCCGAAGCACCTTCCCCCAATGGCTCCGAGAGCGTTAAATCTGCCCACGAAATGATGGGTACCGTTGGCAACAAGTTAGCAGTACAAACAGGATTGCCAGCATAAGCCAGCCACGACAGCCGAGGTAAGGTAAATAACCACTGCGGCAAAGATTCCAGCCGATTTGCTGCCAGTCTAACTAATTCTAAATTCTGACAAGCCGCCATTTCATCCGGTAGCGATCGCAATTGATTTCCGGCTAACATTAATTTTTGCAAGCTTAGGAGCCTCCCGATCGACTTTGGCAATCGCTCCAGTTGATTATCTGTCAGAATCAACCACCTTACCTCCAGCGGCAGAATATTCTCACTCAACACCCTAATTTTGTTAGATTTGAAACCCACCATTGACAGATTTGAACAATCCGCCAATACTTCCGGGACTTCCTCAAAATCGTTATTACTGAGAAAGATAATTTTGAGCTTGTGTAAACGTCCTAAATCTGTGGGTAAAGATTGCAAACGATTATCCGACAGGTTCAATATTTCTAGCGAATCAGCTAAATCAAAAATCTCGATCGGAAATTCAGTTAAGCCAGCAGCTAAATCCAGCCGTTTAATTCCCTGCAATTTACCAGAGCGCAACAAGTCGATTTTTTCCATGTATTATTAATCTAAATTATTCGGACTGAGATTTGAATGACTTTAAATCTTCAATTCCACAGTCTTGAAGACCGAAAACTCCCGCTGCCGAAGTCATATTAAACTGAAGCGGAACGATCGTAATATAGTTGTCTTTAATCGCTCGGACATCGGTTTCAATTTCGGGCGGGAGATGGAGATGTTCGGGTTGTTCGATATCTTGCAACGCTTCGCCAGATAACCAGTAATAAGTCTTTCCGCGTGGATCTACTCGTTTTTGAAATGTATCGAAATAGCGTCTGATGCCCTGACGGGTAATTTTGACACCCACAATTTCCGTTGCTGGTACGGGGGGAATATTCACATTTAATAGTAATGCTTCGGCTAATGGTCGAGCTGCTAAATGAGCGACTAAATCTCTTGCAAAATCGGCGGCGGGTTGAAATTCTTTATGAGTAAAACTAGTCAGACTAAAAGCGATGCTGGGAATGCCCTCGATCGTGCCTTCCATCGCCGCAGATACCGTTCCAGAATACAAAACGTCAGTTCCCAAGTTCGCACCGTGATTGATGCCTGAGAGGACAAAATCGGGGAAGCTATCTAGCAAGGCTCCGAGAGCTAATTTGACGCAATCTGCTGGCGTACCCGAACAAGACCAAGCCTTGACGGTATGATGAAAAATGCCCGTTACTGGTTCGGCTCGAATCGGATCGTGCAGCGTCAAACCGTGCCCGGTTGCCGATCGTTCGCGATCGGGACAGACTACAATTACTTCATGTCCGGCGAGTGCCATTGTATCTGCTAATGTCTTGATACCTAGAGCGAAGATCCCATCATCGTTGCTGATTAATAATTTCATGCGGATCTTATATGAGATGGCTATTGATGTCTTTTTGAGCGACCTGACTCTCATCCTAATCGGTAATCGGCAAAAGATCCGCGAAATGGCTGACCGTCGATGAGAGCGGAACTAGTATGATATCGAAATATATCCTATTTCAATTGTATCGGTAGTTTGCCGATCGAGTTTTTTATGATAGATACGGTAATCAGTCAATCTGCCACCTTAGCTAACTTCGATCGCGATAAAAGCCGCTGGCAATCGATTAGGAACGAGCCGATCGATGGTGAGATTTTAGCAGGTCGATATTTAATGCGGCAGGTTTTGAGTAGGAGCAGTTTTAGCATTACCTGGTTGGCGCAGAATATTTATTTACCAGGACAACCACTGTGCGTTATTAAAAAACTTTCAACCAGATTTACCGATCCTAAATTAACTGAGATTGCGATCGCCCAATTCGAGCTAGAAGCTCTGAGTTTGAGTCAACTCGGCAGTCATGCCCAGATTCCAGCCTTAATAGATTACCTGCAAATTGGCGACGATCTTTATATAGTAGAAGAGTACATTCCGGGTCGCGTACTCACCGAAATTATTGAAAACCAAGGTAAGTTTAGCCAAACTGAAGTCGAAAATTTCTTGACCCAAATGTTGCGGCTGTTGGAGTATATTCACTCTCATCATATACTGCACTGCGATATTAAACCCCAGAATATTATCTTATGCCAAACCGATCGGCGGTTTGTCTTAGTCGATTTTGGAGCAGTCAAAGATATCAATCCCGTTAATAATAAGCGTAAACCAGAACGTACCAGTAGTGTCTCGATCGGTACGCCAGGATTTGCACCACCAGAACAATTAGCCAACCGCGCGGTGCCTGCTAGCGATATCTACGCACTGGGTATGACTTGTATCTATCTGCTAACTGGCAAAAATCTCAGCCAATTTCCGACCGATCCTCACACTTGCGAACTGATGTGGGCAGATGGGATCGATATTAGTATCGATTTGCGGGAAACGATTTCCAAAACCATCCAAATTCCCTTAGGAGATCGCTATCAATCAGCGAGTCAAGTCCTCACCGACTTAGATAATCGATCGGTTCGTGCCAAACTCCGTACATACTTAGACCAAAAGCACGCCGTCTCTAAAACCGGACAGATTGGCGATCGGGAGTACTACCCGGCTGTAGTCCATTGGGCACTGGGCATCGAGTAACTTCGCGCGCCCCAATTACTGACAGTTTAAGTGATAATTTTGCATGGCTAAATCTTGATAAATACCGACAGCGCAGTGCGCGTTCGATGATAGACTGAACCATAGCATTGCAAAATATTAATAGTAGCTAAAAACTGGATCGATTTAGCAAACAGCAACCAGCAACTATTTTAGGCACGATTACCCCGGTAAACTCCGCCAAAAAACTACTTGCGATCGCCTCCAGAGCCAATTACTCGCGATCTTCGCCCAGCGACAACACAGCACAGATCGTCGATCTGGCTGGTTACAGCGACCGCCATAGACAAAATCACACAATAATTAAAGTAACGCGCACATGGCTACCACCGCAGAAAAAACAAACGTGGGGAAACTCACCCAAGTTATTGGTCCAGTTGTGGACGTAGAATTTACTGGTGGTAAAATGCCCCAGATTTATAGTGCCCTCAAAATTGAAGGTAAAAATGAGGCTGGACAAGATGTATCCGTAACCTGTGAAGTTCAACAACTTCTGGGTGACAACCAAGTTCGTGCTGTTGCAATGAGCACCACCGATGGGTTGGTACGTGGAATGGACGTAACCGATTTGGGCGCGCCAATTAGCGTACCCGTCGGGACTGCTACCCTCGGTCGGATTTTTAACGTCTTGGGCGAAACAGTAGATAACCAAGGCCCTGTTGCTACCGAAGAGAGATTCCCCATCCACCGCGACGCTCCCAAGCTGACCGAACTCGAAACCAAGCCTTCCGTATTTGAAACCGGAATTAAGGTGATCGACTTACTTACTCCCTATCGTCGGGGCGGTAAAATCGGTTTATTCGGCGGTGCTGGCGTAGGCAAAACCGTCATCATGATGGAACTGATTAATAACATCGCCACCAACCACGGTGGTGTATCCGTATTTGGTGGTGTAGGCGAACGTACCCGCGAAGGAAACGATCTCTACAACGAGATGATGGAATCGGGAGTAATCGATAAGGAGAACTTAAATAACTCCAAAATTGCACTCGTTTACGGTCAAATGAACGAGCCACCCGGAGCGCGGATGCGCGTTGGTTTGGTAGCGTTGACAATGGCAGAATACTTCCGTGATGTCAACAAGCAAGACGTATTGCTGTTTATCGACAACATTTTCCGCTTCGTTCAAGCGGGTTCTGAAGTATCTGCACTCCTCGGTCGGATGCCTTCTGCCGTAGGTTATCAGCCTACTCTGGGTACCGATATGGGTGACTTACAAGAGCGGATTACTTCTACCAAAGAAGGTTCGATTACTTCCATTCAAGCGGTATACGTACCTGCCGATGATTTCACCGACCCCGCACCTGCGACTACTTTCGCCCACTTAGACGGTACGACTTCGTTGTCTCGTGGTTTGGCTGCTAAAGGCATTTACCCCGCAGTAGATCCTCTCGATTCTACTTCGACAATGTTGCAACCATCGATCGTTGGTGCCGAGCATTATAATACCGCTCGTGCCGTTCAATCGACCCTCCAACGCTATAAAGAATTGCAAGATATCATTGCCATTCTCGGTTTGGACGAACTTGCCGAAGAAGATCGCCTGATTGTTTCCCGCGCGCGCAAAGTCGAACGCTTCTTATCGCAACCCTTCTTCGTTGCTGAAGTCTTCACTGGTTCCCCCGGTAAATACGTGAAATTGGAAGATACCATCAAAGGTTTCCAAATGATTCTCAACGGCGAATTAGACGATTTACCCGAACAAGCTTTCTACCTCGTTGGCGATATCAACGAAGCGAAAGAAAAAGGTGCTAAATTACTCAAAGGCTAGAAGTAGGCTTTAGGTGTTAGGTTTTAGGCTTTAGGGTATGAGGAATGAGTACGATGAATATATCTACTGCTTAATGCTCACTCTAAATCGGGGCAGATACATGTATCTGTCCTAACAACCTAAAACCTAAAAACCTAGAGCCTAAAAACCTAAAAATCTCAACCTTTATAATTTAAAACCTAAAACCTAAAACCTAAAACCTAATACCTAATACCTAAAATATGACACTAACAGTAAAAGTAATTGCTCCAGACAAAACCGTCTGGGATGGCACCGCAGATGAGGTAATTTTGCCCAGTACGACTGGACAATTAGGAATTTTAACCGGACACGTATCGCTGCTAACTGCGCTAGATACTGCGGTAATGCGGGTTAGAGCTAGTAAAGATAAATGGATTCCGATTGCCTTAATGGGTGGCTTTGCTGAAGTCGATAATAATCAAATTACTGTATTAGTTAATGGTGCAGAATTAGGCGAAAAGATCGATCGCGAACAAGCCAAAACAGAATTTACCGCAGCCGAGCAAAAATTGGCTAGCGTTCAAACAGGTAGTCGTCAAGACCAAATTGAAGCCGATCGAAATTTCAAACGCGCCCGCGCTAGATTACAGGCGGCAGGCGGCTAAATTTATATTAAAAGTACAATAAATAATAAACCCTCTCAATCGATCGATTGGGGGGTTTTATAGTTGTAATATTAGTGAATAATTGCGATCGAATTATTGAGGCACGATTTGATGATGCGGCTATTGAGAAGATTGACAGCTATTCTTAATGAAGACGAAAAATTTCTCCACACAGTTGAATCGATCGAAGGGGTTGTTTCTAAGATCTTGTCGATCGGGATGATTTTTGTAACATTTATTGCGATCGGACATTTAGGTTATGCACTGATTGAAAAACTATTACTGACGATCGATCGACCGAGTAATGAGAGTTTCAACACGACTTTATTTGAATTATTTGGACTATTTTTAAATGTTTTAATTGCTTTAGAAATCCTCGAAAATATCACGGCATACTTACGAAAACACGTTATTCAAGTAGAGCTAGTTATTGTAACTTCGCTAATTGCCGTCTCTAGAAAAATCATTATTCTCGATCTTGAAAAGAAAAGTAGTAGCGATTTAATTGCCTTAGCCGTTGCCGTATTTTCGCTCTCAGTCGGTTATGCGATCGTCCATCAAACCAATCGCACCAATCGCAAATAGATGTTAATACGAAGGGTCGAATTTAACTGGTTCCGATTGTCTGGTACCTCCTGGTACCAGCCGCTGAGGACGACCTAATCCTGGTGGAATCCGATAAACGCGGGGACGCTGAGGCATGGTGGCACCTTCTTCAACATCGGGCTTGGCTGGAACCGAACTCGGTACAGTTGTGCTGTTACGATCGGTTGAATTGGGCGAAGGACTAATTATCGGTGCAGAACCGCTTACGCCTCTGGCACCAGCAAGATTGGCACTAGTCAATGATGTATTTCCCAGATTTACGCCTGTAAAATCTGCGAGTGCTAAATTCGAGCCAGCCAAATCGGTATTCGACAAAATTGCCGTCCTAAAATTGGTATTGACTAAATTTGCATAAGAGAGATCCGTGCGAGTGAGATTGGTATTGGCAAAATTAACATCGATCGCACTTGCCGCTTGTAATACTGCTTGGGTAAGATTGGTACGAGCGAGCGTCGCACCAGTCAGATTGGCTCCACCGAGTTTAGCTCCTGAAAGGTTAGTTCCCGTCAGATTTGCCCCGACGAGATTTGCCGCCTGAAGATCGGCATTGACGAGCTGTTTGCGGCTGAGATCTGCACCGCTAAGATCGCAGCCGACACATTTTTTAGTACTTAGGAGGGTTTGAAGATCTGTAGGACTATAAGCATTCGCAGGAGCAGCAATGCCAAAACAGATGACCGCGCCTAAAAAATATAAACGGTGGTTCATCGAACGATCTCCTTCAACTAGCAACTATTTAATCATTGAAGCTGTAAATCACCTGAAGTTCCAGGTTTGAGTTAAGAGTAGACGGTAATTGGGCTTGAGGATATGTTTGGCGATCGATTTGGGTTTGCAATCCCGTTAGGGGGTCTTGTCCATTCGCGACTAAAAATTCGAGGCGACTGATTTGGGGGAGGGTATCCATTTCATCTAAGACTTGGGAAACCGCCTGCACGTAGGGATGATTGGGATCTTGATACCAGCCTTCTACTGCCAGATTAGCTTGATCGAACCCTAAATGAAAAGTCAATGAGGGATTGCTAAATAATGCCGTCCCCAAGGGACGAGCTTCTTCTTTGAGCAGCAGATTATGATTTTGGGCAATATGCCGGAGTTTATCTAATCGATCGTACCGGGCGGTGACTTCTAATGGTTCCTCAGTCCAGGTAATCCCCACTGTGACTAGATAAGTTTGCAGCAGCATGTGTCCGAGTTTCTCGGCTTTGGTCGCTAAATAGTCGTTGTTGTAGTCATTAGCTTCGATTAATAATGGCACTCGATCGACCATTTCTAAACCATAACCTTTGAGTCCGGCAATTTTGCGAGGATTATTGGTAATTAGCCGAATTTTGCTAATTCCCAAATCGTTTAATACCTGGGCACCGACACCATAATTGCGTAGATCCGCAGGGAAGCCGAGCCGATTGTTGGCTTCGACGGTATCTAGTCCTAAATCTTGGAGCGAATAGGCTTTGAGTTTATTAATCAGCCCGATGCCACGCCCTTCCTGACGCAGGTAAACCACCACACCTGCCCCAGCATTCTCAATCATCTTCAACGCGGCTTGGAGCTGCATTCGGCAGTCGCAGCGGAGCGAACCGAGCGCGTCACCCGTCAGACATTCTGAGTGCATCCGCACCATGACGGGTTTATCGATAAAATCAGCCGGATTGCCCTTGACAATTGCTACTGTCTCAGTTTCATCTAACAGGTTGCGATAGCCGTAAATCTGAAACTGACCGAATTGACTGGGGAGCTTAGTAATTGCTTCGCGATGGACGAATCTGTCGTGTTCGAGTCGATAGCTAATGAGATCGGCGATGCTGATAATTTTCAGATCGTAGGTGTGCGCGTAGGCAATTAAGTCGGGCAATCTGGCCATCGAACCATCGGGGTTCTGAATTTCACAAATTACCCCTGCTGGCGACAAGCCAGCCAGCCGTGCTAAATCTACGGCGGCTTCTGTATGTCCCGCGCGCTTTAAGACCCCGCCTTCTTGCGCTCTGAGGGGGAAAATATGACCCGGACGGCGGAGATCTTCGGGTCTGGTATCGGGATCGATCGCGAGTAAAATGGTGCGGGTGCGATCGTCCGCCGAAATTCCGGTAGTCACGCCTAATTTTTGACTGGCATCGATACTAACTGTAAAAGCTGTTTGATTGGGATCGGTATTATTAGTCACCATCAAGGGCAGATCCAATCGATCTAGCTGGTTGCCCATCATTGCCAGACAAATTAAGCCTCTAGCATGAACCGCCATAAAATTAATCCGATCGGCAGTTACTGTCTGTGCCGCACAGATCAAATCGCCCTCATTTTCCCGATTCTCATCATCTACCACCACGACCATCTTGCCCATTGCGAAGTCTACGAGGGCAGTAGGGATCGTGTCAAATTCAAAATCGGAGAGGTCAATCGCAGAAGTTGGTATCACAGAACGGTAAAATGTTGGTAAACTATATAGTCTGTCAAATTGAGTTGAAACCCAAGTTCGATCTTGATGTAGTATTAATCTACACTACTCGATCGTCAAATTCAAAGCTAACTTTGAATTTAGGGTCTAACTAGTTTGAATTTTTCACCATAAACATGGCAATCGCTTCTTATTATTATATAGGTCATAACATTCATGGGTGAGCAGCGCGAACGCCTTCAAGTTGGGATTGTCGGTGCGTCAGGTTATGGCGGTGTCCAGTTAATCCGCTTATTGCTAGATCATCCCGCGATCGAGATTGTCTACTTAGGTGGCGATAGTAGCGCGGGCAAAAAGTTTGCCGATTTGTATCCCCATCTCGGTCATGCTGTCAATATGACGATCGAACCGATCGATCCCGATATTATTTCAGCTCGTTGTCAAGCCGTCTTCCTCGCCCTACCGAATGGGATTGCCTGCGAGTTAGCCCCTAAATTAATTGCTAAAGGCTGCGTAGTACTAGACCTCTCAGCCGACTATCGATTTACCGATCTCGACACATATACTCAATGGTACAAGATTCCCCGTACCGATCGCGAGACTGCGGCGATGGCTGTCTATGGCTTGCCCGAACTCTATCGCGCCAAACTCAGCAACGCCAAACTCGTCGGCTGTCCCGGCTGTTATCCGACTGCTAGTTTACTCGCACTCTCACCCCTGCTCAAGCAAGGTTTGATCGATGCCGATACCGCCATCATCGATGCCAAATCCGGTACCTCTGGCGGCGGGAGACAAGCTAAAACCCATCTTTTACTTGCCGAAGCCGATAACAGCATTACCGCCTACAGCATCGCCGGACACCGCCATACGCCCGAAATCGAGCAAGTTTGTAGCGATCTTGCCAGTCATGAGGTTAAAGTCCAATTTACCCCCCATCTGATGCCGATGGTACGCGGTATCCTCGCCACCGTCTATGCCACAATCCGCGATCCGGGTTTAGTTACTGAAGACTTAATTACGATTTATAAAGCCTTCTATCGTTCGTCTCCATTCGTCAGAATCCTTGACGGTGGCATCTATCCGCAGACCAAATGGGCAGCAGGCACCAATCTCTGCTACATCGGCGTAGAAGTAGATGCCCGCACGGGACGAGTCATCGTAGTTTCCGCGATCGATAATCTGATCAAAGGTCAAGCCGGACAAGCGATCCAATGTCTTAATGCAGTCATGGGTTGGGATGAAACTCTCGGTTTACCGCAATTGAGCTTCTATCCTTAACGTTAGGAGAAACTAGCTTCAGTTGAGATCGATCTTATCACCCTAACCCTCCCTTTAGAACCCATTTGAGATCTTCTAGTGGGGGAGGGCGGGTTTGTTTGGGAGATAATAGTGTCATGCGAAAATTTTTAGCATTGTCTTGTCGTTTTTTTATTCGAGGGGAACCCCCGAATAAAAACGCCGCAAACCCGCCCCTACGGTCGATCTAGAAATGTATCATGTATGAATTTATGGATCTGTAGGGGCGGGTTTATGCTAGCCAATATCGATAAAATCGATCGATATCGGACAAACCCGCCCTCTCCACTAAAAGATCTCGAATGGATTCTATCTTATTAAAGATCGACCTAGAAATATTTTTCGACGATCGCCACCAGATATCCCGTCCAATATTGAGTCACCTCCATACTTTCGGCTTCAACCATCACCCGGATTAAGGGTTCCGTACCAGAGGCGCGAACGAGTACCCGCCCGGTATCGCCCATTTCGGCTTCGGCTTCGGCAATGCCATCTTGCAAGGGTTGACATTTTTCCCAGTTTAACCGAGATTCGCGATCGTCCACCCGAACATTATGGAGAATTTGGGGATAGGTTTTAAAGCTGCTATCGACTAGCTCTGCCAGCGATTTTCCCGACTGTTTGACGATCGCGGCTAAATGCAGCGCGGTGAGAATTCCATCGCCACTGACGCTATGCTGGGGCGAGAGAATGTGCCCCGACTGTTCGCCACCCAATAATACCCCGCTACTATTCATCTCGGCTTGGACGTACTGGTCGCCGACTGCCGTGCGGACTATTTTACCCCCAAAAGCTTGCCAAGCCCGCTCGAAGCCCAGATTTGCCATGACTGTAGTGACGATCGCATCATTGGGGAGTTGACCCAATTTGCTCAGATGTTGACCCCAGAAGTAGAGAAGATAGTCGCCATCGACTTTGCGCCCGCGATTGTCTACTGCCAATACCCGATCGGCATCGCCATCGAAGGCAAATCCCAAATCTGCCCGATGGAGAACGACAGCAGCTTGCAGTGCGCCCAAATGAGTCGAGCCGCAATTGACATTAATCCGATCGCCATCAGCCTCATCATTAAGACAAATTAACTCCGCACCCAGTTTGCTAAAAATCTCAGGAGCCACCTGTACTGCCGCGCCTGATGCTAAATCGAGGACGATTTTCATCCCCGACAAGCTAACATCTGGATCGAGCGACTCTTTTATTGCTTCGAGATATTGAACGATTAATTCGGGCGTAAAATAGAGATGACCCCAATTTTTTGGCTCTATACATAGACCAGATTGCCCCCGGATTCCGGCTTCGATCGCTGCCTGTAAGTCTTTAGCTAACTTGGTGCCATTTGCGCCAAAAAACTTAATTCCATTGTCTTCAGGCGGATTATGGCTGGCAGAAATCATCACGCCGCCGATCGCATCGCTAGTCGCCGTCAGATGCGCGACTCCCGGTGTCGGACACAATCCCAAATTCCAAACTTCAATTCCTGCCGAGGTAATTCCCGCCGCCAGCGCACTCGCCAACATGTCGCTAGAATTACGCGAATCTTGCCCGATAACAATCGGCCCAATATCTCGATCCGCATCATCAGCCGCCTGACGTAACACCATTCCCGCCCAGTATCCCACCTGGAGAGCCAGATTTGCTGTCAGGATATCGCCGACTCGTCCCCGAATGCCATCGGTACCGAACAGAGGGGAGTTAGGTAAATTGAGACTAGATGGAGTCGAGCTGTTAGCTAGCATAGAAATTGGGGTGTAGGGCAAGAATTAGCAGACGTTTGGCACCACCAATTATAGGCTCTGTCGGTCGATATTGCAGCGATCGACAGCACGAGGGAGGAGATGGGAGATGGGAGATGGGAGTAAGGAGTAAGGAGTAAGGAGTTTAATTAACGTGAGTTCGGGATAAGGAAAATTGATTTGCTCCGCTCAAGCACCGCCCTGAACCATAAGTGTCTCGTTCCGAGAGGCTTCGCCAACGGGCTAATAGCTCAAGTTCTCTGAAGAGAACTAATTAATTTGGCAGTTCTCTGAAGAGAACTTGAGCTATTAGCCCCAAATTCATTTGAGGGCGGTGCAGAAACGAAGCTAGGATTCATCGAGCGACAATCCTTAACCCGAACTCAAGTTAATTACTTAAACCATGGAACGCAGTTCCAACGCCTATTCACTATTCACTATTCACTAAATCAAACAAGCATTACCCTCTAAAGCTCGATCGATTTGGCGAACTAGATCGATCGGTAAAAATGGTTTAGAAACTATTTCTACGACACCGAGTTCGGTTAACAGATCTCTGTCTGGTAAATAGCGATTTGCAGTGAGGAGGATGACTGGAATCATCTTAGTATTACGATCGGCACGTAACTGGCGCAAAAAAGCTAACCCGTCCATTTCTGGCATCATCACATCTAAAACGATCGCATCTGGATGTTGAATTTGAATGTTATTTAATCCTTCTTGCCCTGATGATACCGTTTGGACATCCCAACCTTTGAGTTTATGTAGGCACATCGAGACAACTTCGCGGATATTAAGATCGTCATCGATTACTAAAACTCGTTTGATATCGCTACTCGCATTTGCTGAATTTACATCTCGATCTGATTTAGCAAGCCGAATAGATTTAGTCGGGCGATCGACCGTCGGATTTAATTGTTTTTTAGCTAGATATTTATCGATCGTTTTAGTAATAGCTTTAGCATCGATCGGCTTACCGAGAAATCCATTAGCACCAACAAATTTAGTCCGAACTCGATCGATCAAACCATCATTACCAGTTAGAATAATAATTGGTACATTTGCTAGCGATGGTGTTTTGCGAATTTGTTCGCAAACTTCATAACCATTGGTAATTGGCATCACCAAATCTAGAAAAACTAGATCTGGTTTGTTCCTAATCAAACTGGGGATAATTTTGAGCGGGTTTTGGACACCGAAAGAGCGATAACCATGTTCGATGATAATTTTTTCTAGTAGCTTGTAAACAGAGAGGCTATCATCTACACAAGCAATCAGTGGCATTTTTGGAATAGATATCTCATCGGTCGAGATAGTATCTTTCGGCAATGCTATTTCGACAGCATCTAGCTCTGAATATGTTTGGCCAATTGGTGTGTCTGCTCGGTCGAGCGTAGATTGTTTGAAAATCGATAGAGTAATCGTACCATCTGTAATCAGCGGAAAAATAGACTTAGCGACATCGATTAATTGCTGTTGATGATGAATTGCTAAACTCCGCAAAGATGTAATTCCGTCGATTGATGTTAACAAAAAATGTAAATTTCGGTCGGAAGATTTCACGACTCCTTCGGAATTTTGAACGATCGGGAATAAACTCGGCGCGCAACTAGCCAACCCGACTCGATCCCATTCTCGCCATGATTGAATCGTTTCACTTAATAGCGGTTTAAGATCGAGTAATGGCAAAACTGATTTAACTTGACTATTGCGCTCGCTAATCGGGATAAACCGATAGGCTAGTCGGTCGCCTTGATTTTGACTGAATTGAATAATATCGAATAAAACTTCTTTAATTGCACATTCCTGAGCAATTTTATTAGAATTTAAAAATATTTCCTGATGATTGTTCGATTTAACCAGTCGATCGATCGGGACGTTGAGCGAAGCTAATGCGAGATTTCGTTCCCACCGTTCGATCGCATCGATACCGCCGCTAATGCCTGCCAGTTGTCCAGACGAAAAACAGAGCATCCAGCTTGGTATATCGACCACTTGAATGACGAGGTTACCACTCAAAGTATTCACCTTGATATGATTGAATTCAGAGATTAGTTCTCTAAATCTGACAGTCTTGCGATCGGTGATACTCATAGTTACTAAAACATGCTTGAAAGGACGGTAGTCTCTGGAAAATCGAGACCTATAAAACTAGCATTGGCGCTCTGGAAGATTCTCATTCTGAGAGGCTCCGCCGACGATTGTAATCAAAATGTAAGCCGATAATTTTAAAGCTCTTATCTCTCTAAAGTACCCAAGGATTAGGAGTGTTGATGCATTGGCTGGGGTAAAGTAAAGAAAAATGTGCTGCCATTGCCCCAATCGCTCTCTACCCAGATCTGACCCTGATGTTGCTCGACGATCGATTTGCAAATTGCCAAGCCTAAGCCCGTACCGCCTTTATCGCGCGAATCAGAAGAATCTACTTGTTGGAAGCGATTAAAAATGGTTTCGAGTTTATCAGCCGGAATACCGCGTCCGCGATCGGCAATTGCAAAGCGCACCCGTCGCGATAATGTAGCTGAATCGGCTCGCAGGGAGTCGAATTTAGTCGCTCGATCGAGGATCGGGTCGATTTCGGTAACCTCGATCGAGACAGTAGTATTAGACGGTGAAAATTTGATAGCATTACCAATCAGATTTGTCAAGGTTTGAACGATCCGATCGGGCACGACAAAAATTTGTCCGATCTGGCAATTTAGCTCCAGATCTACTCCCGCCGCCGCCGCCGAGCCAGTCATCACATCGATCGCAGTCTGCGCCAAAAGGTTAGCATCGCCCCACTCTAGCTCTAGACAATTACTATTAGCATCTAACTTATCCAGATCGAGGATGTTATTCACCAGCCGCACCAACCGTTCGGTTTCGATCGAGGCAATTTCGATCATCCGCTTCATTTGCTCCGGTTCGTCATCCATTAAACCCATTGCCAGTAAACCTAATGCGCCCTGCATCGAAGTCAATGGCGTGCGTAATTCATGGCTGACAATGCCGATAAATTCGTCTTTGAGCGTTTCTACCGACTGACGTTGCTCTATTTCGGCATTGAGCAGTTGCAGCGTCATTTCGGCTTGCTTGCGGTGGGTGAGTTCGAGTTGGGCTTGAGCGAACAAATTTGCCTGCTGAATGGCAATACTGACTTGAGAAGCCAACTGTTTGACTAGATCGATCTCGGAAGGTTGCCACTGGCGCGGAGCCGAGCAGTGATGGGCGATTAATAATCCCCATAAATCTGTGCCCTTAAAAATCGGCACGACGAGATTTGCCATAATCTGCACGCTTTCTAACAGTTGCAGATGCAGATCGTCGATTTCGGCACTGTAAATATCCGCATTCTCAATGACGATCCCTTGCTGAAAGCTTTTAACCGCCGCCTCACTGCAAGGATGATAGATTTGCTCGGTGGAAATCGCACTCCAGTCAGCACTGACTGATTCTACAATGACATTCCCACTCCAATCTGAAGCAAATTTATAGACGAGGACGCGCTCGATTTGTAAGAATTGTCTCACTTCATCGACAGTCGTTTGGAGAATTTCTGGGAGATCTAAAGATCGCCGAATTTGCACCGTCATATCCAATACCAGGCGTTGTCGATCTAATTGATTTTGTAATAACTGTTGCGCTTGCTGACGTTCGTCGATATTTACCACAGTCCCGATCGTTCGCATTGCCTCGCCAGCAGCATTGAAATACGCCTCTCCCCGCGTCTCAATCCAGTGAATGCTCCCATCCGCCCACACGATCCGAAATTGATGGCATAGACTGGTATGCGTTTCGATCGAGCGAACTACACATTCATGCACTGCGGCGCGATCTTCGGCATGAATACAGCGATCGAAGGTTTCATAATTGCCATCAAAACTGCCCGGAGCCAAGCCAAATAACTCCTCATGCTCGCGATTCCATTGCATTTGCCCCGTCAAGAGATTCCAATCCCAAATCCCCATCTGCGCCGATGCTAGAGCCAGTCGCAACTGCTCTTCTTTGCGATCTAGCACTCTGAGGTTGCGATCGTTTTGCACCTTCAGCTCGGCAACCTGACGCAAGAGTTCGCCCTGCTTGATCGCATTATGTAGTGATAGCCGCAAATTTTCATTTGTTAATGTCGATTTACTAAGATACTGCTGGGCACCACATTCGATCGCTTGGCTTGCCAAATTCTCTTTCTCATACTCCGTCAGCAACACGACGGGGAGATCTGGCTTTTTAATCTGTTGCTGTAAAGCTTGCAAAAACTCTAACCCGTTCATGTCTGGTAAGACGTAATCGAGCAAAATGGCATCGGGTTGAACGATCCGGTACTGTTTCAAGCCCTCTGCACCCGTTCCTGTCTCTAGGATGGTGTAGTTATATCGATTGTCTTGACTCAAATAATCCCGCAATAAGCTGCGGTACGATAGGGAATCTTCAACAATCAAAATAGTTCGCGATTTATCGTTCGTCGTGTCCATTTTTTGCTAGCTTTATCTAAAATCCGGCATTTCGATATCTAAAAGATTTAGAAACGGCACTAGTTATATAGTGCCCAAAAGTAATCGCATTGGCTCAGTCGATGTAATGTGTTCTAAATGCTATACCATCACCAAAAATCCCCTCCTCGGAGGGGATTTTTTTGGAGGAGGCATCAATTATAATGTCTAAATCCAAATGCTCGTTCGCCTCAATCGATCGTCAATAACCAATGATTCAGATTCATACCCAACCATTACAGGCACGACAGTGGTTGGAGCGGTATCGCGGGAAATTGCCTGTATTTGCGTGCGTGTTGGGGTTTACAGATACTTGCCTGATTCCGGGGATTTCGGCGGCGGGTAAAACGCCTGAAGATCGTCAGTATACTGCGATCGCAGATGCTGAATTTTTAGCTAACGGGGTACGACTCGATCCTGAGTATCCATTACCGCCGCTGATTGCGGGGGCTTCGCCTGTCTATATCGCTCGTGCGATCGTCGCAGCACTAGATTTACCTGTATATATCTTCAATGCTGGTTTACCAACACCGCCGAGCATCCCTCATATCGATTTGGATGGAATGCCAGCGGCTTGTCTGACGACGGGTGCTGCGTTGCCATTGGTGGTTGTCGATCGATTGTATCGGCAGGGTTTATTATGGGGTAAGAAATTAGCGGCTAGTGCTATTGATGGCTATATTGTCATCGGGGAATGTGTGGTGGGGGGTACGACTACTGCCTTGAGTTTACTGACTGGTTTGGAAATCGATGCGGCGGGTAAAGTCAATAGCTCTCACCCAGTGTGCAATCATCAGCAAAAATGGGATCTTGTCGAGCGGGGATTGGCTGGTTTAAAGTTACCGCTGTCGCCGTTAGAATTAGTCGCCGCCATTGGCGATCCGATGCAAATTGTTGTAGCGGGGATGACGATTTCCGCCAGTAGAAGCTGTGGTGTTTTACTAGCTGGGGGGACGCAAATGTTGGCTGTAGCAGCTCTAATTCAAGCTTTGGAACTAGATCGAGGGATCGCGATCGACACGGCTCAAATCGTCGTCGGGACTACTGATTGGGTAGCTAACGATCGATCGGGTAATACTGTCGCCCTAGCTGAATTAATTACCCAGATGCCCTTAATCTCTACACGGCTGAGTTTTGCCAGATCCCAATATTCCCAACTGCAAGTCTACGAGCGAGGATTTGTCAAGGAAGGTGTCGGTGCGGGGGGACTGGCGATCGCGGCTAGTTTGTATCGGGGGTGGGGACAGGTAGAATTATTAGAATCGATCGAGCAACTATTAGCTGCCAGTATTGAGATGAGGAGCGGATTTAGTAAATAGCGATCGTTCGCATTACTACTCGCCCCCACATTCCGCGCTTCAAGTTTTGCTACTCATCTGGTGGCATGGTTACTTACCAGCCACAAGTGCCAGAGCGTCGCTAGTGGTGAGCGGATTGCCCCCAATGCCCCAGTCGCCGCTCTTGACTTCTTCGATAACCACCCACGTTACTGGGCGCACGTTCTCGCCTTCGATCGATACCATCGTATCAGTCAGCTTGCGGATTATTTCCTGCTTTTGTGCTGATGTTAAAACGCCTTCGATTACTTTTACATTTACTAAGGGCATAGCTTTTCTCCGGTTTGTAATTTAGATTATAATAACGACCGTTCGTGCTTATATCTTTATGATAACGAACGGTCGTGCTATTGTCAAGTCGTAAGTTTCGATTCAAATTATGAAAGTCGCTTCATCATCAAAAAACAGTTCGGAAAACAGCGGTTCCCGCCATTTAAAAGGGCAAGATAGTCGCACCACCATTTTGCTGACTGCGGCTAAAATGGCCACAACGAAAGGACTGGCTGGCTTGTCGATTGGAGACTTAGCGGCTGAAGTCGGGATGAGCAAGAGTGGACTCTACGCACACTTCAAATCTAAAGAAGAACTAGAGTTGGCGACAATTGAAATGGCAGCCATAATTTTCAATCGCGAAGTACTTCAGCCTGCACTGACAGCACCAGCCGGAACCGAGCGACTCAATGCACTGGTTAATTCGTTTCTTTCACATCTCGAACGCAGAGTTTTTCCAGGCGGGTGTTTTTTTTCGGCAGTTGCCGCAGAACTCGACACGCGCCCCGGCCCAGCACGAGATCGAGTCGTTGAGATAATTGGCACCTGGCTGGCATTATTGAGGCAATGTATTCTGGAGGGGCAAGATCTCGGAGAGTTAGATCCCCTTGCAGATGTCGATTTGGCAGTTTTTGAAATTGAGGCGATGCTGTTGGGGGCGAATTTTCTATTTATGATGAAGAACGATCCAATTCATCTAATCCAAGGGCGTGCAGGAGTGGAAAATGTCCTCAGACGACTCACAGTTAGTCCAAAGTCAAAGCAGAAACGTTCTCGCATGGGAACTGTTAAAGCTTGACAATCGCACTCTAGTTGGTAAAGATTAGCTCTAAGTAACGGTTCCAACTCTTGTAAGCTGGTTGTGAGCATCAGCTCACAACCCATTTTTTTAGTGACATAATTAAATATATCGTTTAGTGCAGGCTGGAACATCCGATCGTCTTCTGCATTCAAGATATTCAGGATCGTTGCTAGGCATGAAGTAGCAGCGAATGAGAATTGTAGTCGTAGCGATCGGGTGTTAATATTGGGCACAATATCTGAGTGGCAATCGCTCTGATGTGTATATATTGGCACCATCTGTGCATTTGCGAATCTGCTAGCTTAATTTGTAGCTCTCGCGGTTAGACTTGGCTCTCAATATCGATTCAAGGGTATCGCCCCAGCCGATAAATTAATCTTAGTCGTAATTCAAGCCTCAATTGAAAAATAATTCACCAGATAAATCGCGTCGATGGCTGAAGTTGTTTCTAAAAACTGGCAGCAAGATTGGTTTGGGCTTATTCTTATTATTAATAGGGGCGATCGGTTGGGGCCAATGGTGGGCAAAAGATAATCTGTCGCCATTAGTTTCACAGGAGCTAACGAAGAGTCTCAAACGTCCGGTAAGTTTGGGTAAAATTGATAGTCTGTGGTTGAATGAGGTGCATTTTAAAGATGCAAAACTTCCGACAAATGGTAGCGATCTTAATTCGGTAGATGCTCCAGATACGATCGTTAGTTTCAATCCCATTCAGTTGTTATTCGATCGCACGTTGAAGTTAGATGTGCGGTTGGTTAATCCGAGTATTTATGTTGCCCAAAATGCTGGGGGTAATTGGGTAAATATTCCTGCTCAGGATAAACAAGCTCCACCACCAGTTAAAATTCAAGTCGGCACGATCGCGGTTAATAATGCTAAAGTGACGATCGTTCCTTACAGCCAGAATCCTCAACCGATCGTAATTAGTAAAATTAATCTCGAAGCTAATGTTAATGACTTTCAAGATCGAGTTAAGTATAATGGGGGGGCGCAGATTGGAGACGGCGGACAGGTAAGTGTGCTGGGCGAGAGTGCGATCGCGAATGGGGAGACAGAATTAGTAGTTAATGGACAAAAATTAGATGCGGTAGCGGCAACTCGGATCGTGAAGATTCCGGAGGTAACGATCGCGCGCGGTACGGTAGATGGGGATCTGAAGTTAGCAATTTTACCCGGAAAGTACCTGCGAATTAATAGCGATTTACTAGTTCGCGATGGCAAGGTTGCGATTAATAATGTACCGCGCAGCCTAGATGAAGTTAATGGCTTCATTAATGTATCGGAACGGGCTGTTAAATTTAATGGTGTTACCACTAAATACGATCGAGTAGCTGGAGTTGTCAAAGGTACGCTCGATTATACAACAGGATATCAATTAACCGCTAAAACTGCACCAACATCATTACCAGATGTTTTTAAAAGTATCGATATTAAGTCGCCTTTTCCCTTAGCTGGTGCTGCTGTTGCCGAATTGCAGTTAACGGGTAAATTAGACAATCCAATTTTAACGGGCAAGTTTAATAATAGTCAACTCAGTCAAGTCGATCGGGTGCAAATCGAGCGGGTTAATGGTAATTTTAGATTGGCAGATAGTCGGATTACCTTAAATGCGATCGCCCAACCGAAACTCGGTGGTAAAATAACCACGCAAGGGGAAGTTCGGTTTTTAAAAACGCCTACAACCAATTTTAAATTCCGAGCAGAGCGGCTTCCCGGTGATGCCTTATTGCGCCTGTACGGTGCCAAATTCCCCGCAGGGATGCGCGCAGGGGACGCAGTGGTAACGGGGACGATTGGGGGCACTGGAGCCGATATTAACACCAATCTGAAGACGATCGCCCCGCAGGCGACTTATCCCCTAGTTGCAGATCTTCAGATTACTCCGCAGGGGAAAACGATCGTTAAGAGTGCGACGTTGGCGGCGGCGGGGGGAAAGGTGCAGGCGACGGGGGTGGTGACGAAGACTAATTGGCAACTCAACTTACAACCGCAGGCGATAGATTCGCAGCAGTTGGCTAAAATTGGCGGGGTAAAATTAGCATCTAATTATCGTGGTAAATTAACTGGCAATATTCGAGCAGCGGGTTTAAATAACGATCTGGTAATCGATCGAATCCAGGCACAAGGGCAATTAAATTTACAGTTACCAGCCGGGAAAGTTACAGCCGATCGCATTAATATCGATCGCGGTAACTGGCAAGCTAATGTGAATAGTAATGCTCTCGATCTTCAGCAACTAGTACCTAACAATTCAGATCGAGATCCTTTATCTTTAGCAGCTCAGAATACCACTCGACTACCAGCGGGTATAATTAGCGGTAATTTTAATGTTAGTGGGAATAATCTCACAAAAATTAGTCCGACGACGATCGCGGCGCAAGGGCAGGGTAAAATTAAACTTAAAGCTGGCGAAATTCAGTCGGACAACCTCTCGATCGCGAATGGTAATTGGCAGGGAATATTTACAGCGAGTAATCTCCAGCTCTCGGAACTCAATGCTCAAGTTGGCGGACGATTGAATGGGAAATTTAATCTTGCTGGCAACCTCAAATCGTTTACACCAGAGTCTCTGCGCGGCATGGGTATGGGGTCGATCGATCTGCCGCAGGGCAAAGTTATCGGTACTAATTTAGAGCTAAATCGCGGTAAATGGCAAGGAAATCTTCAAGCTTCATCGTTATTACTCGGCGGGTTGGCCCCACAAATTCCTCTCAAATATCGACAGGCAAAATTAACTGCCGATCTAAAAGTCGCAGGCGATTTACAGCAGCTTCAGCCGGAACAGATTGCCATAACTGGTAATGGTAAGTTGAGCTTTGCTGACGGAACGATTCGAGCTAGACAACTAGAAGTTGGTGCGGGTAAATGGCGCGGCAATTTTGAAGTCGATCGCTTAAAATTAGGCGATGCCAACGATAAAATCCCGACAGAATTAACAACAGCTCGATTACAAGGCAACTTTACCGCCGCTGGAGAATTAGCCAAATTTAATGTCAATCGATTGCAGCTAGCAGGTAATGGCGAACTTCAACTCGCCGATGGCAAAGTTCGGGCGACAGATCTGAAATTAGATCGAGGCAATTTATCGAGTAATTTAGTATTAGCTAACTTTAAATTAGGTAGTATTAATAGTCAACTTACACCCCAGTTAAAAACTAGCAAAATTAGCGGTAACTTTAATGTGGCAGCAAATGTCAATAAATTAGTCCCCGCCGAAATTCAGGCTAGTGGGAATGGTAAATTAAAGTTAGCTAATGGTGGCGAAATTAAAGCAACCGATCTCAGAATTAGTGCGGGAGCTTGGCGAAGCAACCTCGCCATTAAGGGCTTAAAATTAGGCGAAGTAAACCGCGCTCTACCTGCGGCAATTCAAGCAGGATTGTTGTTTGGCAACTTTCAAGCAGCAGGCAATCTTAAAAAACCAGAACTAGAGCAGATTCAGGTCAATGGTAATGGCAGAGTCCAAAATATTCTTGGTGGCAATATTCAAGTTAATAACTTAATTGTCGATCGGGGTAAATGGCAGACTCGGATTGTTACCGATCGGTTAAATATTAGCGAACTGGCAAAATTCGCCCCGTCGAATGTTGCTAAATTTGACCGATTAGCCGGACAGCTAAATGCTAATTTGCAGATTGGTGGCGACTTCCAGAATAATAGCCTCGCCAATCTCAAAGTAGCAGGACAAACCGGATTAACTAATTTTCAAGTCGGGAGCTTAAAATTCGATCCTAATTTAATTGGAAATATTCAAGCAAATCCCGGACAAGGTGTCGATATTGCCTTCACTGGTAAAACCGACAGATTAGCATTGACGCTCGATCGCAATTTACAACCCCAAAGCTTCGATATCCAGCAAAGCGATGCAATCGCCACAGGCACCGTTGCCGACAAGAAACTCAACATTAATATCGAACGATTGCCACTAGCTTTATTACAACCCTTAATTCCTAAAAATGCGGGCGTAAAAGCATATCGATTTGATGGCAACGCCGCCGGGAATATTACCGTCGATCTCAAAAACTATCAAGTCACAGGCGATCGGATCGAAATTACCAATCCAATTTTCGGCGCATTTCAAGGCGATCGACTCCTCGCCAATTTTCGCTATGCTAACGGCACGATCGCCCTCAATAATACCGAAATCCAACGCGGTGCATATACCTACAAAATCGATGCCAGCTTCGATCCTAGTGCAACTACCCCCACCTTCCAAGCCAAACTCCAAGTCCCCAGCGGCAATATTGAAGATATCCGGAATCTCCTGCAAATTTTTAGCACCGCCGATTTATTTACACCCTTCCCACGCCGCAAATATGGCACGGCTGCCGATTTAGGCACCAAAACATCCAAACTCGCCAATCGTCCCCAACCGCTCAATACCGAACTCCGCAGCCTCTCCGAACTCCGCCAGTGGCTCAACCGCCAAGCAGATCGCCAACAAACAGATAATATCATCCCCGATTTGGGCAACCTCCAGGGCGATTTTAGCGGCGATTTCGCGATCGCCAGTAGCCCCAAAGCCGGACTCACCAGCAACTTCAACATTTCTGGTTCCAAATGGCAACTCGAACGCTACAACCTCGATCGGCTCCGCGTCGCAGGCAACTGGAACAATGGTAAACTACATCTCGAACCGCTCGAACTGACGATCGATAATAGCCAGATTGCGATCGCAGGCGACTTTGGAGTCAATAACCAGAACGCCAAAGTCAACATTCAAAACTTCCCCATTAAGTCCCTTACCAGCCTCATCGACATCCCTGTAGACATTAATGGCGGCATTAACCTCTCTGCCCAAATCGGTGGCACTCTGGCCAATCCTCGCATCAATGGGGAAGCATCTATCAGCGATGCCCAACTAAATAACACCAAACTGCAAGGTGTCGCAGGTAACTTCAACTACGTAGATGGACGACTAAATTTCGCCAGCGATGCCACCTTTGCCAACAGTCCGCTCGTCGATCGCGAAGATCGGATTAAAATTACGGGGAGCATCCCCTATCAACTCCCTTTCGCCCTCACCCCACCCGCCAGTAACGATATTAAAATCGACTTGAGCCTCCAAAATCAGGGCTTACAAATCCTCGATGTCTTGAGCAAACAACAACTCCACTGGATCGACGGTCAAGGTAAAATTGCCCTCAATATCGGTGGTAAAATGAAACCCAAAGGCGGCATCGAAACCCTTACCGCTAGCGGAACGGCAACTATTACCAAAGGGAGAATTAAAAGTGTTGCCATTCCCGAACCCCTCACCGATGTTAATGGCGATATTATCTTTGATTTCGATCGAGTCGATGTGCAAAAATTAACTGGGAAATTCAATCGGGGACAAATTGCCATCGCCGGAATCATTCCAATTTCCGACTCATTCTCGATCGATCCCAGCAGACAGCTCGCCCTCCAGATGAATGGTATCGCTGTCGATCTTAAAGACAAATATCAAGGCGATGTCAACGGTAAGCTCACCATTCTCGGCACCGCACTCAATCCCATCCTGACTGGTAATGTCCAACTCAGCAACGGACAAGTATTCTTACCCAACTCATCTGCGACAACTACCAGCACCATCTTAGGCATTCAGCCCGTAATTCCCGAAGCACCCAACCCCAACTCTACCCAGCTCCGCAACCTCCAGGTAACCCTCGGCGATAACCTCCAAATCACCCGCGCGCCAATTTTAAGCTTTATCGCTACTGGTAAAATCGATCTCGACGGTACGATCGATAACCCCCGCCCCTTCGGACAAGTAAAACTTCAAAAAGGCTCCGTCAACCTCTTCACCACTCAATTTAGACTCGCTGGTGGCGAACAGACAGCCGACTTCTTCCCCACACTTGGCACAGATCCCGTCCTCAACCTGCGCCTCGTTGCCAAAACCCTCGAAAGTGCCTCCAGCCCCTTTGCCCAGCGTAATTCAGTCGCCCGCACCGTTACCAACGGCGAAATCGATCGACCCGCAGATTTTTATACTACCAGCTTAGGTTCCGTTCAAACCGTCCAAGTCGAAGCCCGCGTCGCCGGATTAGCCAGTCAACTCACCCAAAGACTCGAACTTACCAGCACCCCCGCCCGCACCCAACCAGAAATCGTCCTGCTGCTCGGTGGAGCCATTGCCGAACGCCTGACATCCGGCGGCGATATCGGGCTGGGAGTAGTCAGTCTCGCCAGTTCTACCCTACTCAACAGTCTGCAAGATCGCATCAGCGATATTTTCAGTCTTAGCGATTTTCGACTGTTTCCCACTATTACCACCGACTCTAAAACCAATAATAATTCCACCTTCGGCATTGCCGCCGAAGTCGGTACCGAAATTACCCCTAGAGTCTCCGCCTCGATCTTTAAAATTCTCACCAATAGCGAATCGCCTTACTACAGTCTCCGCTATCGCGTCAACGACCAAATTCTGCTCCGAGGCTCCACCAATCTCTTCGGCGAAAATCGCGCCATCGTCGAATTCGAGCAGCGATTTTA
>NZ_JANYJC010000084.1 GCF_025361915.1 Chamaesiphon sp. GL140_3_metabinner_50 | reverse complement strand
TCCGATCTTCAAGTCAACCAAATTCTCTGGCACTATTTAGGCTATCGATACCATCGCACCGAGCAAACCTGGGATTTGAATTTAGTGGCTCCAGAATGGCAAGAAACTTACCCCACACCACCAGATTTTATCGCTAGTCGCCCCGCAACAGTCAAGCTCACTCGATCGATTCCCGCCGAGCATAAGCAATTACTCAAGGAACAGCTAGGCTTTAAAGGCTATAAGCTCGGCGAATTCGGCCCCCGTCAAACCAGACGCGCGACGGCAGCAAGTTGGTTGTTAGCGTATATGGCTAGTCGGGTATATTAATTTAGGCAGGATTGATACTGGGAGACTGGCAGTTCGGCTCCGCTCACTGACCAGGGACTGGGGAACTAGATAATCCAAAATCCAAAATCAACTTATTCAGGGAGAAAATATGGCACGGGTAATCATTGTCGGCGCAGGTGGAGTCGGAAACGTAGTAGCACATAAATGCGCCGCACGCGCTGAGTTTACAGATATTTTACTCGCAAGTCGCAGCGTCGATAAATGCGACAAAATTGCCGCAAGCATCGGTTCGCCAAAAGTCACCACCGCCGCGCTCGATGCCGATGTAGTGGCAAATACAGTCAAATTAATTAAAGAGTTCAAACCAGACTTGCTAATTAACGTCGCGCTTCCTTATCAAGATTTGACACTGATGGATGCTTGTCTAGAGACAGGGATTCACTATCTCGATACTGCCAATTACGAGCCGATCGATGTTGCTAAATTCGAGTATAGTTGGCAATGGGCGTATCAAGATAAGTTCAAAGCAGCCGGATTAACCGCCATTCTCGGCTGTGGTTTCGATCCTGGCGTGACGGGTGTATTTAGTGCCTACGCGCTCAAACATTACTTCGATGAAATTCATTATTTAGACATCATCGATTGTAATGATGGCAATCATGGTAAAGCCTTTGCCACTAACTTTAATCCCGAAATAAACATTCGCGAAATTACTCAACTAGGGCGATATTTTGAGAATGGCGAGTGGGTAGAAGTTCCTGCATTATCGATCCATCGCCCGATTCCTTATCCCAATATTGGCGATCGCGAGTCATATTTACTCTACCACGAAGAACTCGAATCTTTAGTCAAAAACATCCCCACCCTCAAACGCGCGCGGTTTTGGATGACATTCTCAGAAAACTATATTACGCACCTGCGAGTACTCGAAAATATCGGCATGACACGGATCGATCCGATCGAATATCAAGGTCAACAAATTGTACCATTACAATTCCTGAAAGCTCTATTACCAGAACCCGCTTCTTTAGCTACTAATTATACCGGACAAACCTCGATCGGTTGTCATATTACCGGAATTAAAGATGGTGTAGCCAATAAATATTACGTTTACAATAACTGCCAACATGCCGAAGCTTATGCAGAAGTAGGAGCGCAAGGAATTTCTTACACCACAGGCGTACCAGCAGTAATTGGCGCACTGATGATTGTCAATGGTAATTGGCAAAAACCTGGTGTATTTAACGTCGAAGAATGCGATCCCGATCCATTTATGGAACTATTAAACTCGATGGGATTACCTTGGCATGAAGTAATCGATGGCGAATCGCCATTTGAGAATTAACACCCATCATCATCTTCGGCTCGAAGCTTCGAGCCGAAGCTAAAATCGGCGCAAGGCAAAAATGCAGACAATTGGTGCCATGATGCGTAAGTTCAGAGATCTTGTAAGCTGCTCATTTCCCCACAGTCCCGAAGACTGATAAAATAAGATGCCAACAGTTCTGTGCAACAATAGAAATATTCATGATTTCCAGTAATGATTTTAGACCTGGTGTATCGATCGAGTGGAAAGGCGGCGTATGGAAAATCGTCGAATCTCTACACGTAAAACCCGGTAAAGGTTCCGCATTTGTAAGAACGAAGCTCAAAAATGTCCAGAGCGGTAGCGTCGTGGAAGAAACATTCCGCGCGGGGGAAACAATGCCCCAAGCAACGCTTGAAAAGATTAAAATGCAGCATACTTACAAAGATGGCGATCAATTCGTGTTCATGGACATGGAATCGTTTGAAGAATCCAATCTCACACCCACACAGATTGGCTCTAACGTCAAGTATCTCAAAGAAGGGATGGAAGTGAGCATCGTGCGGTGGGGCGAACAAATTATGGAAGTGGAACTCCCCAACACGGTAGTATTAGTCGTTACCGACACCGATCCTGGTATGAAAGGCGATACAGCTACAGGTGGAAGCAAACCTGCGATCGTCGAAACGGGCGCGCAAGTAACGGTACCATTGTTTATCAGTATCGGCGAAAAAATTAAAATCGACACCCGCACAGACCAATATGTCGGACGTGAAAGCTAAACTAAACAGCTCTCCCGTATTTCTAACGTCAAATCGGTTAAATTTATAGTTCAGGGGAAAGGGGAAAGATCCAAACGAGTTTTGGAATTTAATCGGACTTTTTTCTCCCCCTACCCACGGGAGAGCCGTAAAGTTGGCTGGTACCGCTACCGGATATTTAATTAATAAAAATAATATTTTACCGCTGCTATTGTTAATAATTAGCAACCATTACCAAACTGAATATGACAATTGATTTTAAAGAACTCAGCGAATTATTAGCCGCGATCGCCAATAATAATATTACCGAATTGACACTTAAAAATGCTGATTTTGAACTGACAGTCAGCCAAGGAATTACACAAGTGTCTAGAGGTGGATTCTCAAATCCGATCGCCGATGTTAATACCCAAATCATCGCTGTCTCAACTCCCGAATCTCACCAACAGCTAGTCATAGATCGCTCTACACCGACGATCGATAGCAAGTGGGTAGAAATCAAATCGCCGATGGTGGGGACATTCTATCGCTCTCCCGCCCCTGACGAGCCAGCATTTGCCTCGATCGGCGATCGCATTCGGATGGGGCAGACTGTCTGCATTATCGAAGCGATGAAACTGATGAACGAAATTGAAGCCGAAGTCGTCGGACAGGTAATGGAAGTATTAGTTGAGAATGGTCAACCGATCGAATTTGGACAGACTCTGATGTACATCAATCCTAGTTAGGTAGATATCAGAGTGAATAGTGAATAGCTTGCTGTTTTCACTATTCACTAAAACACTAGTAACTATATTTCGATCCAAAATGCGAGTAACTTTATGGAGTTGTCGAACTAGCTGGATTGATGGGGAAATCTCGATCGTAAGTTTCGCGCGTAACTGGTTGTCTGACTTCGACACCGACATCGCCGAGAACTTCTAACTTTTTACCTTCAACTGTAATCCAGACAGGCGCACTGGGATTTTCAGCCGTAGCCGTGTATACTATTTGCCCCAATCTACCAATCATCGAAGTGGCACCGAAGCCTTGTGTAAACTCTTTAGATAAATCGATATGGATGCCATCGGCTAACACTTTGGTACTCAGGAGCTTGGTACCGACGGGGATTGTCGATGTTAATTTACCATCGGGTTTACCTGATGAAGCGAGTAAGGTAGAAATGGATCTAGTAACTCCCGCTGCTGGAGTTGTCTCGGTAGCTTGAGGAGCTTGCTGCTCTTGTGGGACTAAAATAGTTTTTTTACCATCATCATCTAGCCGCCAAATTTTGACAGTACTGTCTTTTTGGGCGATTTTAGGTGGAGTAGTGGTTTTGGTGTTAGTCTCGCCAACGTTAGGGGTTATCGAGATTGGCGGAGTGGTAGTCGTCTCAGGGGCTGTCGGGATTTGAGTTGCCGTCTGCGGATTAACTTTAGCCGGATCGATGGTGACTGGAATGGTAACCGGAATTTTACTGGGAGTACTTACCACAGGGTGGTTGCTATGGTCGATCGTCCACCATGCTAACCCACCGCCGATCGCAATTGCGGCTAAAGTTACGGCTGAGATTGTCGCAACGACGTTTTTAGATATCGATTTTTGGTGTTCCATAATTAAAAATTACTAAGATCGTTTAGAAGCATTGAGCAGGAAGCAGCAATTGAGGATGATGTCGAAGCTGTGCGATTCAGACTAGCCGATCGATCCTAATAACTAATAACTAGCAAGGGTTTGCCGTTTACTGACCTGCCAAACCAGCACTCTGGCTGTCTTTGTCGATCTATTATTAGTTTAACTCTTAGAATTGCGATCGGCGATGAAAAATATTTAGCAATAATCTAGATGCGATTCGGCACAGCCAACGTTACACGAACGAGATAAATATACTTAAATCTGACAGTAGAAAGTTACTCTTTACGCCCAGATATCCGCACGAAAGCCGCTATTTCTAGCTCTTGGGGCTTAACCTCGAACTGGAGAATGCGGGTAAAGAGTCCGCGCCCTTCGAGGATATCTACATTCAATTGTTCGCCAATTCCAGTCGTCAAGCCAGATAACAGAAATGGTGGTACTGGAGTTTTACCCACCAGTGCCTTCGGATCGACTAACTGAAATTTGCGCCCACCAACGACACTCACCCCTGTTTCGAGACTGACGGGGAGTTTTTCGCCAGAAGCCGGATCTAGCAATTCAGCTTCGATTCCCAGGCGATTGTTGCCGATAAATTGAACTTTAGGATTGGTAATTTGGTAATCCTTATTCAGCGAACCAGCCGCCGCACCACCGAGCGTACTAGTAGTCATTTTCTGAAGCCGCGCGATCGAATCTGGAGACTTTAAGAAATTATTAATATCTCCTTCGTTTAACTTAAACTTCACCGCCGCCTGAATGGGCTGCTGGAGCGAAGAAGATCGTGGATTTTGCCCATCGGCTTGGACTGCTTTAAGATCGACGGCAATCGGATCGGTTTCGACTTCTAGCGTGTCGATCCGCAGATCCTTGGTTACCCACAAACCCCGTCCGGCAATCCGCACCTTATTGATTTTGCCATTGATAATCTGGAGCGGTGGCGCGTTATCAGTTCTGACTTGTAGTTGCTCGGCTCGATCGATCTGCGACAACAAGGCAGTTTCGACATTTTTATCTACCACCACCCCAGTCAGGGAAAATAGGGCGGTAATACCGGAGAGGAGGATGGTGATTAATTCCATAGATGGGAGATGGGAGATGGGAGCTAGGAGATGGGAGATGGGAGTTGGGAGTTGGGACAATACGGTTCGGTTAGCTTCGTTTGAGATCCAAATCCCCCAACCCCCTTAAAAAGGGGGCTTTAAAGTCCCCCTTTTTAAGGGGGATTTAGGGGGATTCCAACCTAATCCGGAGCAATTAGAGCGAGATCTGTTCTTAACCGAACCGTATTAAGAGTTGGGAGATTAAGAGTTGGGATCGAAAAGTGAAGCACCTTTTCAAGACAGATCGGAATTGGGAAGATGGGAGGGGAGATAGTGTAAATTGTCTGATACTCTCAATTTACTAACACCGCAGGTGTTCCACTCCCCTCTCCCATCTCCTAACTCCCAACTCCCATCTCTGCCTCGATCCACTGTTTAATCGTCTTACCAACATCCCCGACGGCAATATCTTGAGATTGTTTCGTAGCACGTTGGACGACTTCTACCTTACCATCTTTGAGCGATCGACCAGTGACGATTCGGAAGGGGATGCCGATTAAGTCAGCGTCCTTGAATTTGACCCCAGCCCGCTCGTCGCGATCGTCGAGGATGGTTTCGACCCCCAGTTGATTTAACTCGGTGTAGAGGCGTTCGGCGACCTCCATTTGTTGGGCATCAGAAATATTCGGTACGCAGATAATTGCATGATAAGGCGCGATCGCCACTGGCCAAATAATCCCATCTTTATCATAAGACTGTTCGACTGCTGCTTGGGCAAGTCGGGATACGCCCACACCATAGCAACCCATCACTAATGGTTGTTCTTCACCTTGCTCGTTGGTAAAAGTGGCTCCCATTGCGGCAGAGTATTTAGTGCCCAATTGGAAGATATGCCCGACTTCGATGCCCCGTGCGGTTTCTAATACTTGAGTCGGATCGTGAATCGCGCGATCGCCCACTAAGGCTTTTTGAACGTCTACATTCACCGATGGCAGCGGGAAATTAGTATCCCAATTCGCACCGACGACATGTTTTTCGGCTTCATTTGTGCCTGTAACAAAGTTAGTCAAACTAGCAGCAGTAGCATCGACAATCCGTAAGAAGTGAGGATGAGTATTAGGACTAGCTTGGATATATTCATCGCTCAAATCTGGGCCGATATAACCGAGCGGTAATGGTTTCGCCGCCCATTTAGCGATCGCAACTCCATCTGGAACTTCGAGGGCGATGACTGTTTTTGCGCCATAATTTGGGGCTAATTTCCCCAATTCGTTAGTTAATTTAACCTGATTGACTTCGCGATCCGATCGAATGCTAATTAATACTAAAACCGTCTTACCATTATCGTAAACAGCTTGCTGAAGTATATTTTTGACGATCGCAGTCGGGTCGCACTCTAAAAATTTGACTAGCTTATTAATCGAATTTGTATTTGGCGTATCCTTAACTTCATAACTAGTAAAAATCGAAGCCACCGCTTCAGGAGCCAGCGACACAGCCTTCTCTACATTCGCGGCATACTTACCATCCGCCGTAAACATCACATCATCTTCACCCGCCGATGCCAGTACCATAAATTCTTGCGAACCAGAACCACCGATCGCGCCAGAATCCGCATCTACCGCCCGAAACTTCAAGCCGCAGCGCGTCAGCATCTTGCAATAAGCATCGTGCATATCATCATAAGTTTCCTTCAGACTTTCCGCATCCGCATGGAAAGAATAACCATCTTTCATGATAAATTCCCGACCGCGCATCAACCCAAACCGAGGGCGAATTTCATCGCGAAATTTACTTTGAATCTGATACAAATGCTGAGGCAATTGATGGTGGGATTTAATTAAATCTCTGGCTACAGCCGTGATAACTTCCTCATGTGTCGGGCCTAAAGCCACTTCTCGATTTTTCCGATCCGTAAAAGCGAACATAATTCCTTCCGCCTTATAAGTATCCCAGCGTCCCGATTGTTGCCACAACTCAGCGGGTTGCAGTTGGGGCAATAGACACTCTTGCGCGCCTGTGGCATCCATTTCTGCTTTCACAATCTGCCGTACCTTCGTCAATACGCGCCACATCAGGGGTAGGTAAGCATATAAGCCACTCCCAATCCGGCGAATGTATCCCGCCCGCAAAAGCAGTTTGTGGCTGGGGATTTCGGCATCGGCTGGTTCTTCGCGGAGGGTGACAAATAAGCTTTTAGACAGTCTCATCGTGATTTTTTGCGTTAGTTTACTCACCCTAACTCAGTAGGGTTTGACTATCGATATTATCGCAGGGTAATGGCTGTTGTGGGTGAATTGGGAGTCGCAGAACTGTCGATCGAGGAACGGAAGATTTGGTCGCCAGTGCTAAAATAAAAGTGACATAATCTAGCTCCCGCAAACGTTTGGAGATTTTATGACCGTCTCTACCAATAGTCAACCGTTGTTGTTGAATGTCAGTAACATTACCCTCACTGTCAACGCAGAGCAGTATTATGCTTTGAATGTCGATAATCAAGATCTGCGCCTAGAATTGACAGCAACCGGACAGCTATTTTTTAAACCATTATTTGTTTATGGGATAGCACGTCATGTTAGCGATCTCATGATGGAAGTGTCTTTGTGGAACAAACAAGCTAAATTGGGGACTGTATTTGGATCTTCAATGGGTTACGATTTTCTGGAAATTGGTGGTGGCATCATGAATCCCGATCTGACGTGGATTGCCAAATCCCGAACGGAGGCAATATCGGGTGACATATTTTGTCCGGTCGTACCTGATTTTGTGCTTGAATATAGCCCCAATCGAGATAGATTAGTTGCTTGGCAAAAGCGAATGTTAGAATATCAGCGGTTGGGAGCGCGGCTAGGATTATTGGTTGATGTTTGGGATAAACAGGTAGAGATTTATCGACCTGGACAAGAGCCAGAGATACTAGAGTCACCCACCGCGATCGATTGTGGTGAAGTGATGCCAGATTTTAAGCTGAGTATGGATCGAATTTGGTAATTTTGCCTGTCAACGTAAAGCACAGACGTAAGTATCCTGACTCGCCAGCTCCCAATTCTTTAGTCACTAAACTGTAGATCGATGTCTAAAAACTAGAATTATTTCGAGTTGCCTGCCTGCCAGATTTTTATTTGCTCGATCGCACTCTGAGCACCTTCCTGGTCGCCCATCCGTTGGAATAGTTTCGCCACTTGCTGCATATCCGCGATCGCGCCCTGCAAATCGTTAAGCTTGTACTTTTTCAGAGAACTGCGATTGAGGTATGCCTCAAGAGATGTCGGGTCGAGGGCGTTCGCGGAGCTTTCCTGTAGGGAAATCGCTCGGTCGAAATCAGCCAGTGCGCCCCGCAGATCGTTGAGCTTTCGATATTTCAGAAACCCGCGATTGATGTATCCATTGGCTGATTTCGGTGCGAAGGCGATCGCTTGCTCGAAATCTGCCATTGCGCCCCGCACATCGTTTAAAGTTATCGCTTTCACAAGACCGCGCTGGTTATAAGCTTTGACAAATTTCGGGTCTAGGGCGATCGCTCGATCGTAGTCAGCCAATGTGCCCTG
>NZ_JANYJC010000073.1 GCF_025361915.1 Chamaesiphon sp. GL140_3_metabinner_50 | reverse complement strand
GCGATCGTTGCAGGTATTGTCAGCATGGTTTATCAATGGCAGATGGTAGATATCAGCCCCGCAACACATGAAATCGCCACTTCGGATAATTTTGAAGATAATTCAATTTTAGCGGCTGTCAAGCCCGATTTAGCCACTATGGAAAGTCCAGCGGAATGCGGGTACCGATCCGATCGCTCCAACGTCCAAAGGGAATCAGCAAAGCGAGATTAGCAGCCGATGTCAAACTATTATAGAGCGTCACCCAACTGACATCGATCGCTAAATTTTGGAGCAGGTAGAGATTAAAAAATGGCGCGCTGAGATTGAGTGCGAACATCCAAGCACTAAAACAGATTGTAAATCCTAGAAAGTACCGATCTTGGAGAAAAGTGACGATCGCCGATGGACTTTCCATAGTGGCTAGATCGGGCTTGACAGCCGCTAAAATTGAATTATCTTCAAAGTCATCCCAATTGGCGATTTCATGTGTTGCGGGGCTGATATCTACCATCTGCCATTGATAAACCATGCTGACAATACCTGCAACGATCGCCACTCCTAAAGCGATCTCATAAGCTTCAATTTCGCCTCTGGGATAATTTGCTACCCAAAAACCCGCGATCGCCACCACTATTAAACTGGTTAAATTAGCCGCAGTATTGCGGATGCTAAAATAACGACCGCGCAATTTACTGGGCACCAAAGCCGCCATCCAACTCAACCACGTTGCACTTCCGAGTCCGCCGAGTAGATGGCTGACAGATACCACTACCATCGTCAACAGGATCGTAGCGCGATCGTCGAGTAAATGTTGAGTATATAAGGCAATCCCGATCGCCAGCAATATCCAGACGCATCGCGCTGGAATATTAACGATAGAGCAGTAATTACGCCGACTTTGAGCGCGCTCTCCCCACCAAGCTCCCAGCGGTTGAACGACATTTGCCAACATGGGAATCGCCGCTAAAATTCCCACCTCAAAAGAATTTGCCTGGAGCTTGATTAAAAAATTACTCAGCAATACTCCACTGGTAAGGTTGGCATAAATAGCCGCAAATACTCCATCGATCGAGGATGCAACTAAACTGCGGCGAATCTCGGTGGTTGAAATCCGATCGGTTGAAATAGATGGTTTGGTCTCTAACTCGATGGGCGTTACAGTTACCGGGTTTAGACCTAAATCCACAAGTTACCTCGATAGCAGTCGGGTTGAGATGAGATTACACACCGATGTCTGGAGTGTATCGCATTTATAGCCATTAACTGTTCTATCGATCGGATGACAACTCTAAATTATCGCGCACCTAATTGCTGCAACTGGCGGACGATTTGGGCGTGTTGGAGATCCGATCGCTCGAATTGATAAAGACCCATTTGGGCGTATTCTAGAGCCGAATAACTTTGCGATTCGCCCGCTGGAGCCTGAATATCGGCACCTGCTTCGATGAGTAGCTGCACGATCTCACCATAACCTGCATAGGCAGCACTAGCGATCGGCGTGAACCCTAATTTATCGCGCAAATTGACATTAGCCCCGGCTCGGATCAACAGTTCGACGATTTTGGTATGTCCGGCTGCTGCTGCATTCCCAATCGCCGCCCCGCGATCGAGATCTAAATTAACATTACCCGCCACTAGCGATTGGACGCGATCGGTATTTCCTGTCGTTGCGGCTTGAATCAGTTGCACCGATTCTAGTCCCAGCGTCGAAGCACCTGCTTGCATGAGCAGGTTAAACATCGGGTAATTTTCAGCAGCAGCGACAGCAGAAAGCACGGTATGTCCCCGATCGTCTACCAGATGGAGATCTGCACCAGCAGCAACCATCGTTTCAACACAATCGGCATAGCCAGCACCAGCCAGCGCGGCATAGAAGATGGCTGTTTTGCCCCCAGCACCGCGTTGATTGACATCGGCACCGCCAGCAATTAGTAACTTTAAGACATGCTGACGATTGCTGGCAAAGAAACTCCCCGCAGCTAGCATTAGTGCCGTCATCCCAGCACCCAAGCCATCATCATCGCTGAGGAGATTAGGATCGGCACCCGCAGCTAAGAGAATATTCACCAGCGATCGATGTCCGTAATAAGCCGCAGCCATTAGTGCTGTATGTCCCTTCGCACCGAGTTCGTCGATTTCTACACCAATCTCGATCGCCCGATTTATCTCGTCAATATTGCCGATCGTGGCCATTTCGATGAATTTCTCCACCGGACGATTTTGGGCGCGAATCCGGCGTTTGCGGGTGGCTTGGAGCAGTTGTTCGCCATCGCGATCGGCACATAATCTAATCGTCGTATTGACGAGGGGATAGAGATAGTGATAAATCTCGCGATCTTCACATTTGGCTGCCAATAAAATCGGCGTTTCACCGCGACTCCAGACGTTTACATTTGCCCCCGCCGCGACTAATAATTGCACCACAGCCCGGTGTCCGCGCTCGATCGCCGATAATAGAGCCGTCCAGCCATCTCGACCGACTGGCGCGTTAAGATCGACTCCTCTGGGTAAGAGCATTTGCACGATTTCTACCGCGCCGCTTTCGGCGGCTAAACCCAGAGCGGTAGTTGAAACGCTCCCACATTGGGCATTAGCTCCCGCAGTCAGCAAACATTGAACGATATCCAGATGTCCCCGTTCGATCGCCATTCCTAATGGGGCATAACCCAAATTCCAATCGTACCGATCGAGATTCGCGCCAGCTTCGATCGCCTGTTGAACTAAATCGAGATCGCCATCGATCGCCGCCGCCATTAGTGAGGTATTGGTCGCATTTCCTTCGTATACTGGTTCTGCCAGCTCTCGCTCTCGCTCTAGTCGAGCGTCGCTGTGCCCAAAAATATCCGTGCTAGTTTGGGTATCGACAAAATATTCGGGTTCATCTTCGCCACCAATGACAGGGAATAAGCTCGAATCGAGATCGGAGAGCAAGTGGGATTCGGATGAGATCGACGGCTCTACATCCACCGCATTGGCGGCTGGCTGTAGATCGCCCAGATCGATGGCATAAGTTTCACCATCTTCCCAAGTTTCTGTTGGCGTAAAATAACTTTCATCCATTTCAAACAGCCGATCGATATCGGAAATGCGTCGATCTAGCTGTTGCTGGGGTAAATTACTCAAGTTTAGATCTAAAGCTGAGATGCCTCCATCGCAGTTTTCGACAATGTAAGTCTCGTTCTCTTCCCATGCACCCATTGGCGTAGAGAGCCGATCTGAACTTGCAGCATCGTCAGTGGTGAGTCGATCCAGATTCAAGCTCAGATCGAAAGCATAAGTCTCGCTCGCTTCAAAATCTAACTCTCGATCGCGCGGCGAAAGTCGATCTGTTGTGGTAATTTCAACATGCTCGAACATGTCCGTGCTATCCAAATTTGCCAGCAGATTGGGATCTCGATCGGTCGTAAAAACTTCATCTAGATCGAAGGTATATGTCATCTCAGCCTCAGAGCCGATATCTTGCCAGTCAGGAGCAAGACGATCGATCTGTGTGGGTGCGCGCAAGTTCCCAACTGGGATGACTCGCTCGATTTCTGTCGCCCGATTAGTACTCGGCTGATGAATCAGATCGATTAAATTTTCAAACGGAACCTGGCGGGCGTTGTGTGGTTCTAGTGGTTCGGTAGCTGCATCGGTTGATGCCGATGTGAGGCTGGAATTAGGGATTACTACTACTGGATTAACAATCGGTTGAAACGCCGAATTTTTCGGTGCTTGCATTTGGGCACCAGCAGCAACCAGCAAATCGACGATTTCTAAACTACCCTGACGGCACGCAACGGCTAGCGGTGTTTGTCCGCGCTGGTTCGGGCTATTGATGGCTACGCCTGTGTCGATCGCGAACTTAACTCGCTCGTAACTAGCTGCGGCGATCGCGTCAAATAAGCTCTGAGTTTTAGGATCTACACTCATGATTGCTGGTTCCAAGTAGGCTGGGGAAAAAAGTGATGTGCCCTAAGCACTATCCACACCTTTATCATTCCCAAATTATTCCCCAAAATCTCGATCGAGCAATTTTTCCCATAAATTTTTCCCCACTGCTCGAATAACTACTCTAGATATCTAATTTGACACTATCAGGGTACTTAGATTTGCTGGCGGAGAATTTGTTCGACACTCGGATGTAAATTAGGAAACGTCGCCGATTGGATGAGATCGACACCTTGAAATTCGATCGGTTCGTACCAACCTTCCATCAGCGTAAAAACAGTCACTTTTTCCAGTAAAGGATCGACAATCCAATATTCAGGAATATCTAAAACGCTATACTCGGTACGTTTAGCCCGATAGTCAACTGTTTTTGTCGATTCGCTCACAACTTCTACTACCAATAACGGCGGAACTTCATTTAATTCGACAACCGCCTCGCGAGTTTGCAAAGCTCGCCATTGCTCCAGCGGCAAAACCATCACATCAGGAATCCGACAGGTATCCCATCTGCCACCTTTGGGAGAGCGAACGCCAACTAATCCAGGTAAAACAACCCAATCGCGATCTAGATTCGCAATCTCTGTTTCCAACATTCGTTCGATAAATTTGATAATCGCACCATGTTGTCCCGTGCCCAAACTCATTAGGATTAGCTCTCCATTGACTAGTTCGTAACGCCTGTCGGTAGCATCGGTATATTTAAGATACTCTGCAAAAGTCAACCGATTAGTAATGGTAGTCATAGCAGTATTCCCACGATGAATTAAATAGATATTACCATTGTAACGAGCCAGCCGTATCACCTTGAGATCGCTTCAACTCTGCATCCCGCTCGAACCATTTGATAATCTGTTGCGGGGTCAGATCTTCAATTTTTTCGACCCGTTCCTCATCAGCAATCTGTTTGAGCATTCGCATCGAAGAAATTGTAATTCGGGTTAAAAACTTCTCGTGAGTAGATAGCAATGCTGTTTCTACTTCTACCGCCTCAGCGTGCGTTAAGTACTTTTCGTCGCTCATTGGAAATATTCTGATGATTAATTATTAACTATCGATCGTCGAAATCAGATAACCGCATTGATGTCCGCCATCAACCAGCCAGTGCGTGCGCTCTACCTGACAATCTGCTAGCGCAGCCGCAAACATTTCTAATTCGTGTCCGCACACAGCCGGAAACGAGGTCGCTACCTGCGAAATAGCGCAGTTATATTCAGTCAGGATAAACTTGTCATTTTGTCCTTCTAAGGGGTGGTACTCAGCCATATACCCCTCTTGGCGGCGTAATTCAACTAGCTTGGCAACCCGTTCTGGCAATTCGCCCGTACCCAACTTATGACGGTAATCGATGCTTTTCTTTTGCCAATGTTGATGAATAATTTCACTGGCTCGATCGTAACCGAGATTATCGACTAGAGTGTCTAAGAACGAGATCGCAAACCTATCGTAGCGATCGGGAAAGCGATCGTGTCCCTTCTGGCTGAGATGATAGATATGTTGGGGTCTACCAGTGCCAGCAGCTACAGATTTGTAGACAATTAAATCTTCAGTTTGTAAATCTTTCAGGTGGCGACGTACCGCCTGGGGACTGATATCTAGTGCGGTCGCCAAATCTTGAGCGATGGCTTGCCCCTGTTTGAGGAGATATTCGAGGATATCCTGCTTGGTGGATGATTGCTGCTCTGTCATCATATCAGTGCTGGTTGTGGAGAAATGGTCGCGCGCAGACGTGTGAATATAAAAAACTTATTAAAAATTTCGCTAGTTTTGCTACTTTCGCAACAACTATGTTGTTAAATTACGATACAATAGGGATAACTAAGTTAAACAATCAGTTTATTGTTTAATTATACGATATTTTGTCTGTCCCAGCCAGACACCTTAACCATCCTTATTCTAGAGAGAACACAGGCGATCGATGAGTAGCGCAGTCCAAAATTTAGTCAATCAACCCTATAAGTACGGCTTTGTCACTGATATTCAGTCCGACCAGATTCCGCGCGGCTTGAATGAGGATATCGTGCGGCTGATTTCGTCCAAAAAAGACGAGCCACAATTCCTGCTCGACTTCCGACTGCGCGCCTACCGCCAATGGCTCAAGATGACCGAACCAACTTGGCCGCACGTTGACTATCCCGCGATCGATTACCAGGATATCATCTATTACTCCGCCCCCAAACAAGCCGCCAAAAAATTGGACAGTTTGGATGAAGTCGATCCCATTCTCCTCGAAACATTTGAGAAATTGGGAATCTCCCTCAACGAGCAAAAGCGGCTCTCGAACGTCGCCGTCGATGCCGTATTTGATAGCGTCTCGATCGGCACCACCTTTAAGGCACAATTAGCCAAAGAAGGCGTGGTATTCTGCTCGATTTCCGAAGCTGTACGTCGTCATCTCAAAGACTTACAGACGGAGGGTTTAATTGCCTATCAGTCAGTTTCTTCGGGCACAGGTAG
>NZ_JANYJC010000039.1 GCF_025361915.1 Chamaesiphon sp. GL140_3_metabinner_50 | reverse complement strand
GAGTAATCGCCCACGCAAGCCCAAAGATAGCCCGATTCGACTGATTGCCGATGAAACTGCATTAACTATTAATATTCCTGCTGTAAAATTTCGGACTACGCGCAGTCAGCAATTATCTTTACTAGCCATAATCATGAATTTCGTTCTCGCCGTGGCGATTTATTTTATTGTTACCTTATCATTCTCGATCGAACCATTGCGATTATGTTTATTTGCCATCATTGGATTTTCGTATCTTGTCACTTCACTATGGATGTGTAAATATGCCATCTATGGTAATTACTCGCGAGTTCAGCTAGAAATCTCTGGCAACCGCTTTCAACTCAAGCGGTGGTTATTTGGTAATTTAACTTACAATCTCAGCGATAGTATTCAAAATATTAGAATTTTTACAACTAAACGCAAAATATCAGTCTTACCATTCGATCGACAGCGAGTAAGAATTACGGTAATTGGTAAACCAAGTCTGTTTGTGCCATTAGTCGAATGGCTAAGAAGTTTTGCTGCTACCCAGACGATATTGCTACCACTAGTTCGACAGCTACAAAAGTCTACCCCACTCGGTCAAATCTCGATCGATCTAGATACTCGTCAATATGCATTAGCATTACTATTAAACCACTCTGAAAATCAGTGGTTAGCCAGTGAATTAATGATATTTTTCGATCGCGCATTACGCCGTCAACAAATCTATCGCGAAGCCTTTCAAGATCTGAGTAAAGAGATGGGAGATGGGAGTGAGCAGATGGGAGTGAGGAGTAAGGAGTAAGAAGTAAAAATACCACTATCCACTATTCACTATCCACTAAATCATGAGTAACTTTTCAGCCCAAGGATATCAAATAATTCGCGAACTAGGTCGGAATGCGGCGGGGGGACGAGTTGTATATTTATGTCAGATCGTAGCCGAACCCAGTCGGCAAGTAGTCATCAAACAATTTCAATTTGCTAAAGGCTCTGGCTGGGCGCAATTTAAAGAAATCGAGCGCGAAATGCAAGTGCTTAAAGATTTAAAGCATCCAGGAATTCCACATTATATCGGATCGATCGAGACAGATGATGGTTATTCGATCGTCCAAGAATATAAAGATGCTCAGGCTCTATCGATGCCTCGCAGCTTCGATTCCGACCAAATTAAACAAATTGCCGTAGCTACGCTAGAAATCTTAATCTACCTGCAAGATCGAATGCCTGTTGTCATTCACCGCGATATCAAGCCGGAAAATGTTTTGGTAGATGAAGATCTTAATGTTTATCTGATCGATTTTGGCTTTGCACGCATCGGTGGTGGCGATGTCGCGATGAGTAGCGTCGCAGCAGGGACATTTGGCTTTATGGCTCCCGAACAGATGTATAACAAGGGACTAACCACCGCCGCAGATCTGTATGGATTGGGGGCGACGCTGATTGCATTGCTGACGCAAACCAAGTCTAACCGGATGGACGCGCTCATCGATGAAGATGGCAAAATTACCTTCCAACACCTGACATCAAAACTTAGTTCGGGGTTTATGGATTGGCTAGAAACAATGGTCGCACCGAGAGCTAGCGATCGCTATCTCGATGCAGAAGCCGCTCTAATCGCCCTCAAACCGATTTATGTCACCCGGTCACCTTCAGTCGAATTCAGCCCGCCTCGTCTGCAATTTCACGCCACTCAATTGGGCGAACGGATTACCAAAACGCTGACTATTATCAATAATACTCCCGATACCATGTTAGAGGGCACTTGGTCGATCGAACAGCACCCTCACGATCCGCCAAATTCCAATCGCATTCATAAGTGGATTTCGCTCTCAGATCGGGAAGTTAATGGTAATCGAGTTGAATGTGAAATTACCGTCGATACCAGCAAATTGACGGCTCAATCGGTGGGAACTCGATCGATTATCTTGACGAGTAATGCCGTTCCCGAAACGCATTCGTTGTCAATTGAAGTCATTACAGCTCCGCTACCCATTCAAGCCAAGCAATTCCCCTATCAAGCAATGGTCGTATTCTTGATGTTTGCCTTTGGCTGCGGACTCAGCCTGAAATCTGGTGGAGCTTGGAGTTCATCTGGATCGGGAATTGCAGCAGGATTTTTGACTGGCGGCTTTTTGACGATTGTTTCTACTCATAGCGTCGTACATCCCGATGGAGTGAAATTTCGGGCTGGGATCGCAGCGATTTGTGGTGGATTCTTTGGGCTGTGGGTGGGTGGTGCGGGTGGTGGTATTACTGGCGCAACATTTGGGGCACTTGCTGGTACGATCGCGGGAGGGATAAATATGGCTGGTGGTCTAAATGGCGTAATCATCGGCACACAGGCGATAGCAGGCAGTTTGGCGGGCAGTTTGGTGGGATTAGTATTGAGTGGTTTTGCTAGTAGCAATGGAGTTCCGGCTGGTGCTGTGCTTGGGGCGCAGGCTGGACTGATCGGCTATTTTTTTGATGCGGAATATGCCCGACTACCCGAATCGAGAAGATATCAACGTGGCTTTATTTTTCTGGTATTTGAAATAATTGCGATCTTTGGTTTTAACTTAGGCGTTATGCTCGATCGACCCAATGGATTTTTACTCTTAATTGCCTTGGTATTAGCTGTGGCGATCGCGTATCTATTATTGTACGTGCCTTCTCTGTATCTCAAAAAGGTCGCAGCGTACCGTAATAAAGAGAAGTACCTAATTAAACTTTGATGCTCAATCGCGATCTATCTTTACAATGTATCTAATCAAGAATGTCTGAACTATGATTAAGACGATCGACCGATAGACTTTGATGGACTGCTATCTGACAATCTTAGTCCATCTATTAATCACATAAATCATAGTTCAGATGGTATATTCTCGATCGCGAATCACTTAGGTTTAGCAGCATCCACACCGAGATTACCCAACTTAGGACTCCACCATTGCCCCTCCTTGCCCCGAAAATAGGCGACATCCTTGTGGTTAGGCTTGGCTCTAGCTGCTGCATCCGAACATCGTAACATCGATTTTGCTTGCCCATCTTTCGTATAATTATATTCTTCTAGCGGCTTTTGACAAACTGGGCAAGGATGTTCGGTTTGCTTGGCTGGCGATGACTGTGCGGTTTTAGGTTGCGGAATTTGCCATTCATTGGTTCGATCCGACCAAAACATTACTAACCCTTTACCCTCAGTATCCTTACAGCCATCCTCGCACTTGAGAAAATACCCCTTCTTAACTTTCTTGCTAGGTACTTTAGACATGGGTTTGCTGCAAGCCGGACATTTAGAGCGCGATTTCTCTAGATCCTTACCCTGGAAAGATCCATAATCCTGTGCTGGTAGATTCTGAGTCGCCTTACTTAAAGCTGGGACAAAATAGCTTTGGTTCCACCCAATTAGGTAACTTTGCCATTCTTGTTTTCCCTTAGAAATCGCATCGAGTTCGGTTTCCATTCCAGCGGTGAATTCTGACTGAATCAATTCTGGTAAAGCTTGCATGAGAAAGTCATCTACTTGCAAACCAACGGTAGTCGGTTGCACTTTGCCTTTTACCAGCTCGACATAATTACGCTGCTTGAGGGTGGCGATAGTCGGTGCGTAAGTGGAAGGACGACCGATGCCGCGACGTTCCATCAGTTGGACGAGTTTGGGTTCGGAATATCGTGGTGGTGGTTGGGTTTGTTTCTGTTCGTGACTGGCGTTAGATGCCGTGAGTGGTTGTTTGGGCTGCAAGCTGGGTAGCACGGCATCGCCGCTAATATCCTGCCAGTATTTGGCGTAGCCAGCAAATTCGAGCATTTGCCCTCTGGCTTGCCATTGAATCTCGCCAGATTGAGTAACGATCGTGGTTTTGCGAATTTGAGCGGGTTTGCACTGAGAGGCGATCGATCGCATCCAAATCATCAGATACAGGGCGAATTCGTCTTCTGAGAGCTGTTGCTTGAGTTCGGTGGAACTTTTGGTCAAATCGGTCGGTCTGACTGCTTCGTGGGCTTCCTGAGCGTCTTTGGAACTGCGCTGTTTGGCGACTTTTGTTGGTACGTTATCTTTGTCGTGAGACAACAACCATTCTCGTGCAGCTTTGCAAAAATCCTGACTGAGTTCGACTGAATCAGTCCGCATGTAGGTAATTAACCCCGTTTCATAGAGCTTTTGGGCGACTGACATGGTATGTTCGGGGCTGAACTTTAATCGCGCTCCGGCGGCTTGTTGAAGCGATGAGGTGATAAATGGGGCGGGGGGCTTTTTGGGGGCGAGTTTACCTTCAATTGTCTTAACTTGATGGGGGTTGGCTTTGGCGATTTCTACTAACCTTTCGGCTTCGGCTTGACTCAATACCCGTGTCGATTCAGCAACTTTTTCGGTCGCTCCCGCATCGTCGCTGGTTTCTTCGTCTGCTGCTGGCGAGATCGCCTGGATAGTGCCGTTGTAGAAAGCGTGGAATCCTTCGGCATAGTCCACAAATACCGACCAATAATCCTGCGGTATAAAGACTTGAATTTCTCGCTCTCGCTTGCAGACTAAATGGAGCGTGGCGGACTGTACTCGCCCGACACTTTTGGCTCCATTATTGAGCCGCCAAATTAGTGGCGAGCCTTTATAACCGACCAATTTATCCAGACAATCGCGGCACCTACCTGCTTCGATGAGATTCATGTCTAAAGCGCGGGGAGACGCGATCGCTTTTTTGACTGCCGATTTGGTAATCTCTTGATAGACAACCCGCTGGGGTTGTTTGAGTTTCAATACCTGGGCGATATGCCAGCCAATAACTTCACCCTCGCGATCTGGATCTGAGGCGATGAATACTCGATCTGCTT
>NZ_JANYJC010000036.1 GCF_025361915.1 Chamaesiphon sp. GL140_3_metabinner_50 | reverse complement strand
TTCCGCAAACATTTTCCGGTATTTTTGCTAATTTATGAGTAAATTCGTAATAGTTTGTAACGATCGGGTCAAGAGATGGGAGATGGGAGATGGGAGAGAGTTTAGACTTCGATCGGCTGGTAAAGTGGGAAAATATGAGGGAAATCAAGCTTGAAGCTAATGGCTAACATTCCTTTTACGATTTTAGATGTGTTTGCAACGGGGAAATATACGGGCAATCAACTGGCTGTGTGTTGGAATGCTGAGAATTTGACCGATCTTCAGATGCAGCAGATCGCGCGGGAGATTAATTTCTCTGAGACTACCTTTGTGACCGACACAGAGCCAGTTAATGGCGGCTACAATACCCGCATTTTCACCCCAACGACTGAATTACCATTTGCCGGACATCCGACGTTAGGAACGGCATTTGCCATCCAACAGCAAATATTAAAGCAGCAGGTCGAACGAGTCAATCTCAATTATCGGGTCGGTCAAATTCCAGTCGATCTTAATTATGTTGATAGCAACCTAGATATTTTATGGATGCACCAACAGCAGCCAAAGTTCTTCGATCCCTTAACTGCGGAAATTTTTGCTGATGTCATTGGCGTAAATCCGACCGATATTGATTCGGGCTATCCGATCGAGCCTGTCTCGACTGGGTTACCATTTATAATAATCCCCCTAAAAACTCTGGCGACGGTCGGGAAGGCTAAGTTAAATCTGGAGCTATACGCACGAGTCGTTGCCGATTTACCAGCACAAGCGATTTTAATATTTTGCCCCGAAACCGTCGATCCAGAACGTCAGCTACACGTTCGGGTTTTTACAGAATGCTTTGGTATTCCTGAAGATCCCGCGACAGGTAGTGCTAATGGTTGTCTGGCGGCGTATCTTGCCAAACAGCAGTATTTTGGCAGTCCCAAGCTAGACATTACCGTCGAACAAGGCATCGAAATGGGTAGATCCTCCTTGCTTTACCTACGAGCTGACTACACACCCGATGTTTGCCCAGTCAGCATCGGTGGTCGAGTCATCAAAATCGCCACAGGTGAATTTATTTTGTAAAACGCTCAATTCCTCGATCGACTGAAACCCAGACAGCGAAAGCTATAAGCTCTGCATGTTCAGGCCCTATCCCCTATTCCCTATCCCCTATCCTCTAATTGCCCCCTTCCCCAAATCTGAGAATTACGTTAAATTTAATTAAGATATGTTTTCAGAAATTTTAAAGCTTATATAGAAAAACTGAATTAACAGAGTCGATCGGGAAGCTGGATGATTTGCAACGACTCGCACTAGCCCAGTCCAACCGCCTTCCCACCTGCTGACAAGATCGGCAGAATCGATTTCAACTCCTAACTCATCCCAAAAGGCAAACAATTTTATGAAGTTTTCGTGGAAACTAGCAGTACTGTGGACGATTCCCGTCCTCGTTGTCGGCTTTTTCGTCTGGCAAGGGGCATTTACACCCGTCACGGCAGAAGTTGGTAAAAATACAGCGAGTACTCGGATGACCTACGGCAGGTTTTTAGAGTATCTCGATGCCAATCGAGTTAAAGCCGTAGATCTCTATGATGGTGGTAGAACCGCGATTGTTGAAGCGATCGATCCAGAACTCGAAAACCGGATGCAACGCCTCCGCGTTGATTTACCCTCTAATTCGCCAGAACTAATTGCCAAACTCAGAGATTCTAATATCTCCTTTGACAGTCACCCCATCCGTAACGATGGTGCAGTCTGGGGTTTCCTCGGTAACTTAGTCTTCCCCGCACTATTAATCGGTGGTTTGTTCTTACTGTTCCGCCGTTCTAATAATATGCCTGGTGGCCCCGGTCAAGCGATGAACTTTGGTAAATCCAAAGCAAAATTCCAGATGGATGCCAAAACTGGGGTGATGTTTGATGATGTTGCTGGAATTGCCGAAGCTAAAGAAGAATTGCAAGAAGTTGTAACTTTTCTCAAACAGCCAGAACGCTTCACAGCCGTTGGTGCGAAGATTCCTAAAGGTGTATTGCTAGTCGGCCCTCCAGGTACTGGTAAAACCCTGTTAGCTAAAGCGATCGCGGGTGAAGCTGGGGTACCGTTCTTTAGTATCTCTGGTTCGGAATTTGTCGAAATGTTCGTCGGTGTGGGTGCATCCCGCGTCCGCGACTTATTCAAAAAAGCCAAAGAAAACGCACCTTGTATCATCTTTATCGATGAAATCGATGCAGTGGGTCGTCAACGTGGCGCAGGTATTGGTGGTGGTAACGACGAACGCGAACAGACCCTCAACCAAATGCTCACTGAGATGGATGGTTTTGAAGGTAATACCGGAATCATCATTATCGCAGCTACCAACCGTCCTGACGTGTTAGACTCGGCTCTACTACGCCCTGGTCGTTTCGATCGCCAAGTACAGGTAGATCCACCCGATGTTGCCGGACGAGTTGAAATCCTCAACGTTCACGCTCGGAATAAGAAATTAGGCGAAGGTGTCTCATTAGAGGCGATCGCGCGGCGGACTCCTGGATTTAGTGGTGCCGATTTAGCCAACTTGCTTAACGAAGCAGCCATTCTCACTGCACGTCGTCGTAAAGATGCCATTTCTAACCTCGAAATCGACGATGCTGTCGATCGCGTCGTTGCTGGGATGGAAGGTACGCCATTAGTCGATGGTAAGAGCAAACGCCTGATTGCTTACCATGAAGTCGGACACGCGATTATCGCAACTCTAATTCCCGCTCACGATCCGCTGCAAAAAGTCACTCTCATCCCACGCGGACAAGCGGCTGGTTTGACTTGGTTCACACCTGCTGAGGATCAATCCCTAATTTCACGGAGCCAACTTCGCGCTCGGATCTGTGGTGCGCTCGGCGGACGTGCGGCTGAAGAAATTATCTTTGGCGACTCCGAAGTAACTACTGGTGCTGGTGGAGACTTACAACAAGTAACCTCGATGGCGCGTCAAATGGTAACCCGGTTTGGGATGTCTAAACTCGGCCCAATGTCACTCGAAAGTCAGTCTGGTGAAGTCTTCTTGGGTGGTAACTGGGGCGCGCGTTCTGAGTACTCCGATGAAGTAGCAGCCCAAATCGACCAACAAGTTCGCGAAATCGTCGATGGTTGCCACAAAGAAACCCTCAAAATCGTTCGTGAAAATCGCTCGGTAATCGATCGCTTGGTAGACATCTTAATCGAGAAAGAAACGATCGACGGTGAAGAGTTCCGTCAAATCGTAGCTGAGTACACAGTGGTACCTGAAAAACCTCAGTTTGCTCCTGCATAGTTAGAATTGAATTAAAAGTTTAATCATTTAAAAGCCCTGCTAGTGTTGAACTAGCAGGGCTTTTTGTCGAGCGAATTTCTAAAGAAATCCCCTCCTCGGAGGGGTGCCCAACGGGCGGGGTGGGTAGATCTCCGCTATAAGCAAACCATTTCCCAACTATCTCCACCCCTAAAAGGTTGGCACAGAATCATAGTTCGATCGGAAATGTTTGAGCATTCGGAGTCGATCGGTTTCAGCGAAGATGTGACCCACCCCGCCCTTCGGGCACCCCTCTGAAGAGGGGATTTATACTCGATTTACGCTTTATGGACAGCTAACTTCTTTCGCATTCGTAGAGCTGCTGTACCGCCGATTAACGTGCCGAAGATCGTGAATGGTTCGGGAACTGCCGTAGTAGTTGAAGGTAAAATATCACCCCCACCAGAAATCGTGTTATTAAAATTACCAAAATCGCTACTTCTTGAACCACTAGTGACTAAAAAGTAATCGATACCAGCAGTGAGCGACGGTACGAAAAAAGTCGAAGTCGATACGCCAGAAGCATTAGGAGACTGAGTAGAGGAACTTAGTAAATTAGTACGATTATTACTAGGATTGAAAGAATTTTCATACAGAGATATTACGTTTTGCCAGCCTGTCGATACGCTGCTAAAGTCGTAGCGGGTGTTAGTGTTGACTTTAAAGTGAAATACACTAAGGAGTAGGCTCTACTGCGTTGAAGAATGCTTGAAATGTCGCTCCACCAGTACTAGTAGTGCCAGCATAAGTTAATGTCGCAGCACTAGCAGGTGCGACTCCCGTGAAACTAAATCCTAAAAAAGAACTAGCCAGAGCGATTCCAGAGGCGATCGCAGTTTGCACAAAATTGGTTGGGAAGGTAGTATGCATATTTTTTCCTAAGAAACCAGAGGATCTGAACCTCTCTAACTAAATATACCCAGTTTACTACTCTAGATCTCACCCATTACACTGATGCTAACAACTGGCGTTGTTGGTGTAATAGCTACCAAAATTTTTGACGGTTTCGGCGTAAACATCCAAATCGGCTAGAGCCGACTTGAGTTCGCGGCAATTATGTAGATCGGTTTCGATATCGATAAAAAACAAATAATCGCCGAGCGAACGCTTGCTAGGGCGAGATTCGATCCGGCTTAAATTTAAACCCCGATTGGCAAAAAATCCCAACGCCCGCATCAAGCCGCCGGGAGTATTCGATCGCAAGCTAAATGCTACAGAGGTACAGTTTCCGGCTAGTGTCGGTTGTAAACTAATCGCCCAAAATTTGGTTTGGTTATCGGGACGATCGTTAATTGGCTGCGCTAAAACTGGCAGCTCGTATAAGTTTGCCGCTCGGACTGAAGAGATGGCGGCGGCTTGGGGGTTGGCGGCTAATGTTGCTAGAGCTGCGGTGGTAGAACTATTGGCAATCCGCGCGGCTTGGGGTAAATGCTGCTGCAACCAGTCTTGACACTGACTCAGAGCTTGCGGATGAGAATATACCGTTTCGATGTGATTTAGACTTGGCGCAACTGAAATTAGCGCGTGATGGATTGGTAAGACGATCGCTTGTTGGATCTGGAGCGGTGCGGCTAGTTGCCAGATTGTATCGGCTGTCATTGTCACACCACCTTCGATCGAGTTCTCGACTGGAACGATGGCTAGTGTGACTTCGCCACTGGCAACGGCAGCCAGCGTTTGGGCGATCGTTGTATAAGGCTGTAAGCAAATGTCGGTGTTAGCCAGTTCCGCCTGAGCATAAGCGATGGCGGCGGCTTCAGCGTAAGTACCTGTCGGCCCCAAATGAGCGATTTTTAAAGTCATGAAGTCTTACCAGAATTTTGACACTAACTCGACAAAATACTGAATCTTTTAATTTTAGCTAGAAATCTCGATCGCCAATGCGATAAACTTCTAAGTAGGTACATTTTATCGTGAGTGTCCATCGATCGATTAAATATTATTTTTTCGCTATGCATTTGGGTACTCGTTGGCAGACTTGCGACTTTCGCGAAGTCGTTGGCGTAGCCTCTGAAAATAAGCATCGCCAGCTAACTTACTGGCTGTTAATAATTGACAATTTAATAATTCTTTTCGGTCGGAATCATAGTTAACTTCCCGATTTATATATATGCAAATCGTTAAATTCACAGCAGATCGATCGGTGGAAATTGCCGTACCCAAACATCCTATTCCCATTCAGCACTATCTTCGTCAGCCACACCGTTTGGTACGATCGCTTGTCGATGCCAATCGGATTCGTCAAGTAGGTGATGATGAGTTTTGTCTGACGATGCGAACGCTAAGTTTTTTTAGTTTCGATCTTCAGCCGACTGTCTATTTGCGCGTGTGGAGTGAGGCTGATGGTACTGTCAGAATTGCTTCTACCAAATGTGAAATTCGCGGCATCGATTATATCGATCGACGATTTAGTCTCGCGCTAGTTGGCAAATTATCGCCATGTCAACAGCAAGGGCAAACATATCTAATCGGACATGCCGATCTCGAAGTTCAGGTAGATCTTCCAGTACCATTAAGTTTCATGCCTAAACCGATCGTCGAATCGGCAGGAAATAGTTTGCTTAAAAGTATTTTAATTACCTTCGAGCAAAGATTGATGCACCAATTATTAGCCGATTATCTGACTTGGGCAAATACAGCAATTCAAGCTACAACCGATCGCACTTCTACTCATGTTCCCAGTATTTTAAAGGGTGAACCGATGGGTTGATAAATTAGGCGACGGCTAAATTAAATTGTGAAGGAGGGGGAAAGGGGAAAGGTTAGATATAGTTTCGATTAATTAGTAATTAGATTTTTCCTGGCTAAAAGATCGACATTATTGCTTAGATTGGAAATACCCAACTTTACAGGGGCTAAAAGATTGGCGATGTTCGGGGGTGATGCCATATTTGGCGATCGCCAGCAGATGATTGGCGGTACCATAGCCCTTATTCTTGCCCAAATGATAGTCGGGGTAAAGATTTGCCAGATCGGAAATTACCCGATCGCGCCAAACTTTAGCTAAAATACTTGCAGCCGCAATCGAAATCGATTTATCCTCGCCTTTGACTAAAGTTTGCTGCGGGATATCGAGATTAGGAATCGATTTATTACCATCTATCAAACATAATTGCGGTAAAACAGGTAAACCCGTAACCGCACGATGCATGGCAAGTAAGGTAGCCTGAAGAATATTTAATGCATCTATTTCGGCAACGCTAGCAACACCAATATTATAGGCGATCGCCAGTTGTTCAATTTGCGGTACTAATAATTCGCGCGAGCGAGCTGAGAGTTTTTTACTATCTTTAATACCCCAATTTTGACAATCGATCGCGGCTGTTTTAGGTAAAATAACGGCAGCGGCTACGACGATGCCAAATAATGCCCCTCGCCCGACTTCATCGACACCAGCGATCGGGTGTTCTTTCAGGCTTAATTCGTAATTAGTCACATCGATCGATAATAGTCCATAGGTTAATCGTCCTCATCCCCAGCCCTTCTCCCTGAGGGAGAAGGGAGCCAGATTTAAAGTCCCTCTCCCTGAGGGAGCGGTGCGCGCACGCTTCTGTTCCCCGACGGTTTAGCGCAACAAGACAGAGGGATTTAGGGTGAGGGCTTTTAAATTAATCTACAGTTGCTGAAGATCGACGTTTGCGTCGCCGATGTTCGGGCAACTCTTCGGTTAATTGAGTTGCGTCGGTTTCTACCATCTCGTCGAGCGGAGTAGGTAATGATGGGATTTCGATCGCCTCCACCACTGCTTCGACTTCATCCACAGGCGATTTTTCTTCAAAATCGATTACCGCTTCATCATCAGGGATGGATGCGACAGTCAATTCAATCGATTCAAAATCGGGGGAGACATCATCGTTATCTACTGCGGCGACTGGTTCGGAATCGATGCTCCTGGGGAGAGACTCCGCCAACGCTTCGGGGGGTAGATTGCCAGGTAATACGATATTTATAATCGCTGTTTTGGGATTATTTAACTCTCGCTCCAACTTTACCAATGGTGAAATTCCCATCCAGGCATAAGTTTCTTTCTCCAGATCTGACATTTCAACATGCACTATTTCTGGTGGTTCGATCGTCGGACGAGTCGGTTTAATCCGCTGTGGTTTGCCGGGACGTTCGCGTTCTTGCGCCTGAGTGTCATCGGTGATGTCGGCGATGTCGGCGATGTCAGCGATCGGATCTGGTTCGATCGGCTCTGGCACGTAGGCTTCAAGTTCCGGCGGTGCGAATTTACTACTAACTAAAGAGGCGCGGGTGCGATCTTCGGTCAATGAGGGAGTGCCGTTGCGAGGATTTGGATTGACACCTCTGGCGATCGCATTACCGTTAACGACGACTGGCGGGCGATCTCGCTCTGTGCTGGGTGTCGGGCGGGGAACGTTCCGCACGACTTCCTCACGATCGGTTCTACCCACGCGGCGGCGACGTTTTTTGCTAGCTCCGTTTTGCTGATAACTGGGGTGATCGACTAAGTTAAAGTCATCTTCGGTTTCGGTACTTTCTGGATTGAAGCTATCCCACTCTTCGGCTGGTTGGCGCGGATCGGGGATGGTGCGCTCGTTCCGGCGCGGGGTGCGGTGCAATCCTCTGCTAGCTACGCTACCAACTCGCGATCGTTCGCGCTGCGGCGTGCTCGAAACCAGGGAAATCGGTACTGCTTCGCCATCGGCACCGTAAACAGTTTCGCCAGGAACGTGGGCTAAATGCCCCAAGCCGCCGCAAGTTGGACAGCTTGCACCAAATAGCTCATAAATGTTTTGACCTTGGCGTTTGCGGGTCAATTCGACTAATCCTAGTTCCGAAAGCTGGGCGATTTGGGGTCTAGCTTTATCGACGCGGAGCTGTTTATTAAAATGTTCCAGCACTTGCAATTGGTCTTTGCGGTAATCCATATCGATAAAATCGATAATAATTACCCCGGCAATGTTTCGCAGTCGCATCTGACGGGCGATTTCGGTGGCGGCTTCGCAGTTCGTCCACAATACGGTTTCGCGGGAGGTATTCGATCGGGTAAACGAACCAGAGTTGACATCGATCACCGTTAATGCCTCGGTCGGCTCAATGATGATATAACCGCCAGATGGTAGATCTACTCTCGGTTTTAATGCTTCCCTAATTGCTGAATTGACGCGGAAATATTCAAGGATCGGCTGGCGTTCGCGATGTCTGTCTACGACTACGCCTGCGGGTAATTGACCGTCATTCCAGCCAGCTAAAGTCTGTTTGACACGTTTGAGACCTTGGTCTGAGTCGATGACGATCCGGTTGACTTCTTGCGAATACATGTCGCGCAAGACTCTTTGAATAAAGTCATCGTCGCGATTGAGTAAAGCTGGTGCGCGGGTAGAATTAGCATCCTGCTGGACGCTTTCCCACTGCTTGCGAAGTTGTTCGAGATCTTCGAGAATTGCCTCTTCTGTGGTGTCTTCGGCTTCGGTGCGGACGAGTAATCCCATCCCTTCGGGTTTGGCGAGTACGGCTAGTGCCCTGAGCCGATTCCGTTCGCCTTCGGAGCGAATCCGCCGGGACAGATTTACACCTTTGCCAAACGGAATTAAGACGACATAGCGACCGGGGAGGCTGACATTACCAGTCAAGCGAGGGCCTTTATTCCCGGTTGGTTCTTTCATGATCTGCACCAACACTTTTTGCTGTGGTGCGAGCAATTCGGTAATCGAGCCAGCACTGCGTCTGAGCCTGAGCGGCCCTAAATCGGTAACGTGGATAAATCCATTTCGCGACGGATCGCCGATGTTGATAAACGCAGCGTCGATCCCTTGTAATACATTTTCGACGATGCCAAGATAGATATCACTGACCTGATGTTGTCCGGTCGCTACTACCAGTTCTTGAATTTGGTCTTCCCCAAATACGGCACCTATGCGGTGTTGCTCCGCAATAATTATTTGCTTTGGCATTCATTTTCCTCGAAAATTAGCAGCATCCCCGGTCGCCTAGAATCGATAGGTGCCGATCGGTGCTGGTATGATGTAACGTAATTTATGTGAATTTGTCCGAGTAGCTAACTACTCAGTCGCTGAGTCTGGTCGATCTGACAGTGCGGGCGATGCTAGGGTAAAAGAGACTTCTTTGCTCTTCCCCAACGCCTACGAAATCGAAGATACTACCAATCGGCTGGTAGATCTCATCGGGAGCTAAATGGTTGCCATCTGTTCGGTGTCGCTGGGTGCCAAGTTGCACCCACACTTAGAATTAAGATGTATGGCTCCCGATCGACAGTCGGGTGGCTCGGTCAGTGCAGTCGATCGGATCGAGTAGCATGGGACTTAGCATCTGGCGGGTCGCGTTTGCCCGAACATTGGTTACGATTAAATTCGTAAATATCGGGCAGATAAATCCGGCAAATTGCTTTGGCGATCGACCTAAACTCGTAGCATCTTATCTGTAGCTGCCTGTACTAGGACGAACTGGAGCGATCCTCCAATTCTCACTAAATCCATTGCACTGATGTAGTTAGCTGCAAGGATGGCGGTATGTCCAGAACCCACGAAAATTTTGTCAAGTACACGATCGCATCCAGTCTGGATTACCGGACAATGTTGGGAAGATTTGCTTGGCTTGTTCTTCTTGAGGGCGATCGCTCTTGGTTATCTTCGATTATACCTGTAAATGTCACGATCTCAAAGCTAACTTCCGCAAACTTTGAATCGTCTCGATCGCCGCAGTTGCCACTCGATCGATTTGCTCTACAGTATTATTATGCCCAATTCCGAACCTAAGTGCTGCATAAGCCAGCGCATCGGATCTACCCAATGCCTGTAAAACGTGAGAAGGGGCAATTTTGGCAGAACTACAAGCAGCTCCCGATGAGAGGGCGACAATCGGTCGCAAGCCTAGTAACAGAGCATTACCATCGACTCCCGCCACACTGATATTTAAGTTTCCTGGCAGTCTTTGGGTGAAATGACCGTTGAGATAAATGCCATCAAGCTGACTGAGTTGCGACCACAATCGCGTTCTTAGTTCCGTCAATCTTGCAGTTTCGGCATCCATTTCAATTAGCGCGATTTCCACGGCTTTGGCAAAACCGACAATTTGGGGTGGATATAATGTACCCGATCGCATTCCCCGTTCGTGGCCGCCACCATGCAATTGGGGCGATAATTTTACACGCGGATCGCGCCGTCGGACGTAGAGTGCGCCGATGCCTTTTGGCCCATAAACTTTATGAGCGGTCATCGACATTAAATCGACATTTAATAAGTTAACATCTAATGGAATTTGTCCGATCGCTTGCGCCGCATCGGTATGAAACAACACGCCATTTTCTCGACATAATTTACCAATTTCTGCCAATGGTTGCAGCACGCCAATCTCGTTATTAGCTGCCATAATCGATACTAAAATTGTATCGGAACGGATGGCACTTTCGAGCGTATTTAAATCGACTAAACCATCTGGTCGAACGGGTAAATAAGTAACTGTAAATCCTAAAGATGCCAGATATTCGCAAGGATCTAGAACCGCATTATGTTCGGTTTGAAGGGTAATTATGTGCTGTCCTTTAGCAATATATGATTCGGCGATACCTTTAAGCGCGAGATTATTTGCTTCGGTCGCACCGCTGGTAAATACAATTTCTGAATCACTCGCACCAATCGCGGCGGCGATAGTTTCTCTAGCTCCCGTGACTGCTGCTTCCGCTGCCCAACCGTATTGATGGGTGGTACTAGTCGGGTTGCCAAAATGTTCGGTAAAATACGGCAACATCGCCGCCATGACGCGCGGATCGACTGGCGTGGTGGCATGTCGATCGAGGTAAATTGGTAAGTGTCGATCGGTGGACATTATGATGGTGATGTGTGAATGTTGAGGCGATCGATATTTGCTAGTTTAAGCCAAGATCTACCCAACGGGCGGGGTGGGTGGATCTTGGCTTAAACACGATCGATCTTTAGCGTCTCAAGCACGACCCTGGCAATATTCCGATCTTAGTCGATCGAGATTACGAATCAAAATTTCGCGATCGATTCATACAGATCGGGTAGGTCGTTTTCGATTAAAATCATGTCCTTGGCTTGACGATGTTCGGGGCTGGTTAGATAAGCTAGTGCAGCATCGCGATCGGGAAATTCCATTAACTTATCGGCAGCTAAACCACCTTCGAGTAATCCGGCTTTGAGGGCTGCTTGATTGGTAGTGCCGACTACGATCGCCAAATCGCAGATTGAGGCAGCTTTAAGAGCCACCTGACGGTTCTCAGCAGCTTGAATATCGCCGAGTTCGACCATGCCTGGGGTCATTAAAATTTTACGTCCGCCTTCGAGGGCTTCGAGGACATCTAGAGCCGATGCAAAGCCGATCGGGTTAGAGTTGTAGGAATCATCGAGGATGAAACCATCGCCATTTTTACGAAGATTGAGGCGATTATTAGCAGGTTCGACGTTATAAATTGCCGCAATGACATAATCGGGATCTTTACCGAGGGCGCAAGCCATTGTAAATGCGCCGACGAGGTTAGAGAGCATGGGTGCGCCTAGCAGCTTGGTAAAGCCAGGATATTTTTTGCCCTGCCAATTAATGATAAAGTTAGTCCCCTCCATTTTGGCATCAATATCCGACATCCAGCAGTCGAGATGACCGATTTCTGGTTCTAAGCCGTAGAGGAGAGTGTTAGCCTTGGGGTATTCTGCGGCCATTTTGCGTGCGCCAGGATTATCGCCATTGCAGACGAGTAAGCCATCGGCGGGGATAGCTTGGGCGAGTTCGCATTTAGCTTTATAAATATTATTGGCACTGCCAAATCGTTCGAGGTGCATTACGCCAACAGCGGTAACCAATCCGGCATTCGGGGGCGTAAAACGGCACAATTTAGCGATCGATCCAATTTGATAAGCTCCCATTTCGACGATCGCGATTTGCTGTTGCGGTTTGAGATTTTCGCGAATTTGGCGGGTGATACCCATCTCGGTATTGATACTACCGGGTGTCCAAAATGTCGGCTCGATCGCTTCTAAAATGCCGCCTAAGATGGCTTTAGTACTAGTTTTACCATAACTTCCGGTAATCCCGATCGTGTAGGGTTGGTACTCGGCGAGGATGTCTTTGGCTTCTTGGCGGAATGCCTGTTGTTTTTTGAATTCGTTCGGCCATAAAATGGCATTGGCAACGACAATCCAAATTGGTGAGGTTTGAATTAAACCCAACCCCACCAGCCAATAAATAGCGATACTGTCGCCAGCTCCTAAAAAATAGGTAGCAGTAATAATGATGAGTGTGGCGATCGCATTTAAACCCAGAGCTAAATTATAAATCGCCGTCGCTCGATCGGTCATATTCAGCTTAATTTTCCCCACCTTGCGCGGATCTTCTTCGGTAAATCCGATAAATACCAGTGCGGCTGCGGCTAGCAAACAAATTACCAGGCAAGTAACCATATCCCCACCTGTGGCAAATTTACTCAGTGCGGCTGCTAGTAGGGCGATGAATGTGCCTTTAGTATCGAAAGTGCGTTTTTCAATCAACCAATTTTTAAACCGCGTACCGTTGTATTCTTCTTGCTGGAAGTAACGTAAATATCTCAATCCCCGGCGGGTGAAAAATAAGATCGTAGCAGCACTGATGAGAGCGAGACAAATAGTAGTAAGCATGGCAAATGTGATGGCGACAAGGATCTGTAGGGGCGGGTTTATGCTACAGATTCCGTTCGGACTAGAGATGTCATTCAAACCCGCCCACCCCACGGTTATCTGTCTGAAACCCTGATGGTGGGCACTGCCCACCCTACTACCTTCGCTCAACCCTCGGAGGTCGAGCGAAGTCGAAACCTAAACCGACTGGTAGTTTATTAAATTGCAAGCCCCTTCCCTAGACAATCGACAAATAGATCAGATCGCGCTTTAGTCAGATTTAGAATTGAGTAATAGAATTAGAATGAGCGCGACGAGCGGGATAACTACAAGTACTGCGATAAATATCATGATGCCAGTACGTGACTAGGCAAGCGTTCTAAAAACTTTTCTACATAATAAGCACATAGGTGAGAGCCTTCGGATTGAAACATGAAATGATCGCGATGGGGAACGGTAATTAGTTGAGAATTGGCAAAGAGACTGTGATAGCGATGTCCCATTTCCACCGGGGTTTCGGTATCGGCTTCGCCCCACAATAACAATACTGGCAGCGGAATTTTTCTGGCAAGTTCGGTGAGATCTTCACTGACGGTTTTTACCATCGTTCCTCGCATTGCGCCTGCATTGAGATAGTCGCGGGAACCGTATTTTTGACTATGCCAAGTTAGCAGCTCGTCGCGGTACATGGGTGAGACTTTGAACGCATTCCGCAGCGTGCGTACCCACTGACTGCGAAGAGCTTGCTGGGTGGTGCGCTGGCGTTGTAATCCGCCAGAATTAATTAGTGTAATCGATCGAACTTTGTGCGGATACTGGTGTGCGAGGCGAATTGAGACTCTGCCACCAAAGGAATGTCCTAACATATCGGCAGATTCGATCCCTTTTGCCTCTAAATACTGGTAAATGCGATCGGCATACTGCGTAGTATCCCAATCTTCCGGCGGCGGTGCAGATTTCCCAAAGCCAGGTAGATCGATAATATGGATGTTCGATCGGGTTGCCAATAGTTCTCCCATCGGTTGCAAAGATTGGAGATTTTGCCCCCAACCGTGGAGCATAATCAGAGGATGACCGTTATTACCGATTTGGATGGTATTTAATTCCACTTGAGCCATTACACGCACTTTTGGTTCTTCTTCAGCTTAAATTATCACCGATCGGTACCGACATAAAGCTTAATTTTGCCAAGGGTGACAGAATTAGATCGGAATGTGGGTACGTTAAGAGCGATCGATCTCACAACATCCGGCCAGATCTCCAGATACGATAGGGGACAAGACTCGATCTAATCCCCCTTTACCCCGAATTTTACTCCCATGTTCATTATTGCAGTTCATACTCTCCCGCCACGGTCTATTTCGATTTCATAAGGCAGATGCTACTTATCGATGCAGTCTCGCTTTGAAAAGTGGCTTGCTGTAATTATTTACTAGAAATAGCAATGGAGATAAAATTATGTTTGCAGTTGGGAAAAAAATTGGTAGCGGTGTCGAGCAAATTGTCTACGAACACTTTTTACATGTCGTCAAAACCGAAAAACCCGCGCGGGTACTAGAAAGATTTCGGAGTCTATTTATCGAGGGTGTCACTTATACCGATGCTCGAATTTGGGCGACGATCGAAACATTGGCATTTGAAAAGACTGCCGAGCAGAATTTTCCGTTAATTATCAACCGCTGTTGTTATATTCTCGTTAATCACTGGCAAATGCAACCATCGGGACACGCTCCGGTGGCTGGGTTAGTAGAAATGCTCTCTAATCTCAATGATGTACGGATGACTTATTCGCGAGTCGTGCGGCGGTTGCGTCAACTATTACAAGTATTTTTACAAAGCGATGACTATACTAAACTCAAACGGTTAAATACCGTACTTAATGGTAGTACCGCCCGCAAAAATACCATTGCCGAGCAACCATTAGGCACTTTAATTACTCGCTATCCTTACCTCTACGCGCACACGTTAGTTTCAGAAGAACGCACTCAAGAAAACGTCCAAACGATCGAGCGCGTTCAACGCGATTTACGGAGCCAACAAGAAACAAATCTTTCTCACTATCTGACTTACCAAGTTAGACGATCGCGGATTAAAGCTCAGTTAGGTCGAGATGCTGCAAATAATTTACCTACTGTTGATAATCCTACCTTATTATCTACCAAAGAATTGGGAATGGCGTTCGGTCAATTTGCAGGTAAAGCCGAAGGTAACGCCAGCTACCAAGATTTATCGCGCGGTTTTGTTTCGCATTTACAAATGCAGCCGATCGTCAAAACATTTAAAGGCGATCTTTACGATTATATCGTCTCTGGTGTAGATCTCAGTTATGGTAAACGGAGTTTTAACGATCGATTATATAAAACTATTTATAGCATTTCACCCGATCGCGATTATCAGCGGCTCGATGAGATTGCACTACTCAGAACTTGTACCCACGTACTCAATCATTTAGTCGTCGAAAGTCCGAGCAATCCTCAACATTTTGTTTTCATGGATATGATTAGCAACCTCGGCTCGGTATTCACTACTGGGTTGTTACTCAAAATTGTATTAATTTGTCAAAAAGTCAAACCACTATTGGAAAGCCGTTTATCGATTCTATTCAATCATTATGAAGCTTCTCAATGTAAAGGTGTACCTTGGTTGGTAAAATCTCTAGAAAATTGGAACGTTGCCGGGGCGATTCATTTCGGTAAAATGGATGCTTCTGCACTCAATTTTTTACAATCGATCGGCGAATAATTAACCAATAATTAACCATCTAGATTTTGATGAATCTCTTCTGCTACGAGCTTTAAACGGCGCAATTGGGCCGCCATATCTGCTTTAGTCCATTTGGCTGCAAATCGATTGAATCCCCAAGCAACTATCCGATCGGGGATATTAAATTCAAATTTATTGACAAGTCTCGTACCGCGATCGTTAGGTTGACATTCCCACCGATCTCTACCTTTAAAAAAGCCATCGAATCCCCAAACAATTAAACCCGGTTCGCGCACTACTACTACATTTTTTAATGTTGGTTTGACAACCGGAATTTGAATGATAAATTTACTTTTACTACCTACGCTAGTCTTCCATTCGCCCAACGGTTCGCACTTGAGCAGCGGATTGAGCCATCGCTGCATTAATGTTAAGTCAGTCACGCATTTATCGACTACCGTCGCACTTGCTTTAATTTGGATCGATTGTTCAAAAGTAGGCATTTATTAGGTATTAGGTGTTAGGTATTAGGCATTAGGTTCGGATATAACGATGAGATTCTGGATTTAGATAATTAATTTTAAAGTTTGAGTTTTAGATCTTAGAACGCCTACATTCTTGTATTCCCTAAAAACTAAAACCTAAAACCTAAATCCCGCTTAATGCGATCGACGATCGAATGTTCATCAATGGTAACAAGAATTTGGGCGATGACGGCTTTAGGGCTATCCTCACCCCAGGATGCACCATTGGCTAAATAGGTTTTGGTAATTTGACCGATCGCATAAGTCGAGACTCCCGCAATGCTAGCCTGGGTGAGCGCAACGGCGGTGTAGGGAGCGATACTAATTCCCCCCGTAGCGGGGGCAAGAATGGCGAGTACGCCCTTGATTCCGCTCAAGCCGATGTTGGCGATCGATTCGCTAATTTTCACCCCTCCCATGCCCATCGCAATCGTCTGAAGCAATTTCATCGCCCCAGATCGAGTCATTGGCATACCGTAGAATTTAGATAAGCGGACGATCGTGGCAATATCGATCGCGGCACCTGCCATCATATCTACCGCCGTAATCGGGTTGAGGGCGATCGAAATCGCTTTAGTCATCACCGATTGCCAGATAATATCGTTAGCCGCCTCATCGCGCCGATCCATTTTGCGATCGATCGTTTGCTTTTGGATGCGATCGGCTGCTAGCATGGCGTTGAGTGCTGCGAGTGTTTTGCCCTCGCGCTGCAAAATTTCGACAATTCGCAGCTTTAATTCGGCAACTTGGGGCGTACCAGGATGATAGCTTACGCCCATACTGCCATCTTCGCGCGCGATCGCCCGCATCGTCAATGGTGCGGCAGATACCATGATAATCTCATTCGGACTGAGAATTTCGGTAACGCGCTCGTCGCGAATTTTGGCATAGATCGCTAGTTTATCGCGATCGGGAAACAGATCGACTTTATTAAATACTAATAAGATCGGTTTGCCCGCACTTCTCAGTTGAGAGAGTGTCTTTAATTCTAATTCGGTAATATCACCTACAATGACAAATAAAATTAAATCCACTTGACGGGCAATTTCACTCGCGAGTAATTGCCGCTGTTCTCCATCGACTTCATCAATCCCTGGCGTATCGATAAATTCGATCGCTTCTTGCAATGTAGCTGGCGTATCTTTATCTAAATCGAAAGCATCTTGCCAATTCTCAATTTCCCATACTACCTGCTGGCGTTCTTGCGTTACACCATGTAAAACACCTGCCTGGAATACTTCTTTACCAATTAAAGCATTTAATAATGAAGATTTACCTCGCCCTACCATGCCAAATACAGCTACCTGAAATACCGATCGATCGAGCTTAACTAGCATGTCGCTTAACTCAGCAATCTCGGTTTCTAGTCCCGCTCGTTCCCGCTGGCTCAGATCTAAATTTACTAAAATTCGGCGCAAAGTATCCTGAGCTAGTCGATAATTTTGTTCTGACTGCATCGTCTTAAAATCATCGATTGCCTTTGTTAACTCTTGAGAATCTTCCGGCGACATTTTGGGGGAATGGGAGGTAGGAGTAAAAGGATGTCTAAAAAGGTTTTTTGATGTGGATCGCAGATCTCAATCCCCCTAAATCCCCCTTTTCAAGGGGGACTTTGAATCCGGTTCCCCCCTTTTTAAGGGGGGCTAGGGGGGATTTCTAGGGTTTGCGCTTAACAAGCTAGACTTTTCAGACATCCTCTAAGGAGTAATAAATAAAGAGTCGTGGATTTTTCGCTATCCACTATCCACTATCCACTAAATCTAATATTCTGACTTGCGATCGCGAGACATGAGCGCGATAATTGCTTCCGGTGCTGTAATCTGCCCTTGTAATAATCGATCGACTAACACCGCAATCGGCATATAGATTTGATGCTGGTTAGCAATTTGGATTAATACTTTAGTCGTATTTATACCTTCGGCGGTTCCGGCTAAATTTTCTAACACCTCAGCTAGAGTTCGCCCTTGCGCTAAACCATAACCGACTTGATAATTACGGCTCAGACTACTATTACATGTCGTTAGCAAATCGCCCAATCCAGATAACCCGTAAAAGGTTTCGGTTTTCCCACCCCAATATTGACCGATCCGAATAATTTCTGCCAGTCCTCGCGTTAATAAAGCTGATTTAGCATTATTTCCTAATTTTAACCCATCGCAAGTACCAGCGGCGATCGCGATGACATTTTTGACCGTTCCGGCAATTTCGACACCAATCGGATCGTCATTAGTATATACCCGAAATTTAGGCGAAGAAAATATCTCTTGGATTTTATTACTAGCATCGGGATGATGGCTGGCAACTACCGTCGCCGCAGGTAATCCCTGCTGAATTTCTAAAGATAAATTCGGCCCCGATAGCACGACAATTGGGTTGTTTGGAAATGCTGTTTGCCAGAGTTTGGCAGGCGTACGATTAGTTTGAGCGTCTAAGCCTTTAGTAGCCGTGACAATGATTTGATGCGGCTCGATCTCATTTTGCAATCGCTCGATAACCGCCCGCACTCCTGACATCGAAACTGCCGAAATAATTGCCACCCGATCGCGAACTGTTTCTGCTAAAGTTAAATCGCTACTACGCGACCAAATTGTCGGTTCGCAGCCATTTACTTGCGTCAAACTTGCCAACGCGCTACCCCAGGCACCAGCACCGATAATTGTAATTCGATCGGACATAGAATACGACTGAGGTATGAGGTGGAGATGATTAATTACCGCGTGGATATTTCACCATTAACTTTTGCACCTCTTCCGCATGGTAAGAACTACGCGTCAGCGGACTAGATACGACTTGCAGAAAACCAATTTCTTCACCATACACCCGCCATGCATCGAACTGAGCGGGGGTGATAAATTCGGCAACGTTAAGGTGTTTATTAGAGGGTTGGAGATATTGCCCGATCGTGATGATATCGCAATCTGCCGATCGTAAATCTCGCATGGTTTGACGAATTTCTGCGTCGGTTTCGCCTAAACCTGCCATAATGCCTGATTTAGTATAAACGCTGGGAGTATAAGCCCGCGATCGAGCTAACACATCTAAAGAGCGTTGGTAATCGCCCTGCGGACGCACGCGGCGATAGAGTCTGGGGATAGTTTCGGTATTGTGATTGAGCACTTCGGGAGCGGCATCTAGAATCGTCTCTAGGGCTTGCCAATTGGCACATAGGTCGGGAATGAGTACTTCGATCGTCGTTTGGGGCGAGAGGGCGCGTACGGACTGAATACACAGCACGAATTGACCCGCACCACCGTCGGGGAGATCGTCCCGATTGACAGAGGTAATGACGACGTGTTTGAGATTGAGGCGTTTGACAGCTTCGGCTAACCGCAATGGTTCGGTCGGATCTAAAGGTTGGGGTTTTTTCTCAAAGTCGATATCACAGTAGGGACAAGCACGCGTACATGCTGGCCCCATAATTAAAAATGTCGCTGTTTTGGCACTAAAGCACTCGCCGATATTGGGACAAGAAGCTTCTTCACAAACTGTGTTGAGCTGCAAGTCGCGGAGGATGTCTTTAACATTACCAACGCGTTCCCACTGCGGTGCTTTAACCCGCAACCATTCTGGTTTGACTGTCATAACAATTGAGAATTCACAAGACTACTATTCTAACAAGTTCTGAGCTGCAAATATTTTACAGCCCTTGAGGAGTGTCTTTACCAGCATAAGGCATCGATCGACGGAGATTGTCTACAGCATACTGAATTTCTGGAGTAGGATCGACTGCAACCCAACCAGTGGCATTCGGCGAACGAGTTTCAAAATGTAAGTGCGGCCCAGTTGAGTTACCAGTGCTACCTACTAGCCCGATGACGCTACCTTGAGTTATCTGTTGTCCTGGTTGCACCGAAATCTCCGACAAGTGACCGTAGAGGGTCTGCTGTACGCCATTATGCTGAATGACGATCGCTTTACCATAGCCGCCGTTCCAACCCGCCGACACTACGGTTCCTGTCGCCGTTGCTACTACAGGCGTTCCGGTCGGTGCGCCGATATCGATGCCCGAATGAAAGCGACGACTGCCAGTAAGGGGATGCGTCCGCCAACCAAAGCCGGATGTGACGCGTGCGGGATTCATTAATGGGTAAATTAACTCTACACTTGGTGCGGTCGGGTCGCCATTGTACTGAACGGAAGCAATACTTGGGACTGTAGGGACATTATTCGGACGAGCGGGGACATTCTGAGTAAAGCTCGTAACGTTAGCAGTGGGGGTAATCGTTTTTGTGGGTAACGGAGTTGTTTTGATGACTCGTGGCAACCGCGATACTGATGGTACGACAATAGTTTGAGTCTTTGGTGGTGGTACAAAAATTTCGACAGAGGCTTCGCTGGCACCAACTTGGGTGGGTACGCCACTAAGTTGGTAATTCTGCTGGGAATTGGCAACGTCGCTAGAGAATACAGCACTCTGGGTAGGACGCGCGCTAACTAGCCGAGCAGTTGGTATTGCAGGTAGCACGATGCCATCTTCATCATTCCCAAACTGTGAATTCAGGGCAGCGACTCGTGCCTCTGTTCTAGAGATCGGCTGGTTACTATTGTCTGTAGCAACCTGGTTAGCCCGATTAATGTCAGTAGCTGTAACATCAGCATCAGCAACATTTTTAGCCGCTAATAACTGAGTCTTTAGTGTATTTTTGGCTGCCAAAAATTGCTCGCTTGGAAATGAGTTTTGCGCGGAGGCAGCACCCGCACTTAATAATGCACCAGCAATAGCTAATAATTTCAGAGATGTCTTTACGTGCATAGATTACGATAGAGAGTGGGACGGGGTAAAAGTTAAAGTTACCACAGAAAACTAGAAGCAAGATTTCGTTTAGTATACTAGATTTTGCCATAAATACATATTTTTTTAAACTTCTAGCTCAATCCCTTACCATTACATGCTTAGTGAGACCTCGCTCTATCGCTCTGTAGTACCGATCGCCACTAGAATTCTCGATCTTACCGATAATGTGATAATTCGCACATTTTAGATACCGAACAACTAATAATTGGCTGAATTTATCAGCTAAACAGCTCGAAAATTTGCCGACAAAAATGTTTTAATTTATCGGCTATTTCTAGCTGAGGTTGAATTTCGCCTTCAAATTGCCAGTCGCAAACAGTCGATAATCGCCACTGTTTGCCCCGATAATCGAAGCCTGCAATTTCTAAGCCAATAAAATTACGATCGGACTCAAATGACCGATTATCGGCGATCGCGATTACATCGGGAGCGAAGCGAATTTGCACTAATACACTCCGACTTTGCCACCGCCGACTCCAACCGGGAAAGTGAAAGCTAAAATCGATCGAGTCGGGATCGACTAGCTCCTGAGTATCGGTATCTTCAGCCCACGGTTTTAAATCTACCGTGGCATCGGGAAATTCACTCCGAAACAGACTGACGGCAGCAGCAATTTTACTGGTGAGAATGATATCGGTAGCCTGTTGAGCAGCGTTCACAGTTGAGAATTTCTTAAATTAAGTCGTAATTCGTAGCTCGTAACCCAATTTCTGAATAACTTAGTCTATCATTCGCATGACACTCTCAAATTTATTAGACTATTAGGATACCTACTCGATCGTCAGGACTGACTTATGAGTGCATATACCCAAGAATTAAGATCGACTGTCCGAGCTATGATGGCTGACGGTAAAGGAATTTTAGCAATGGATGAGAGCAAAGGTACTTGCGATCGACGGTTTGAAAAGTTGGGAATCCCCACGACAGAGGAGCGGCGGCGCACCTATCGAGAATTAATTATCACCACACCCCAGCTTGCCGATTTTGTGAGTGGTGCCATTTTATTTGATGAGACAATCCGCCAATCGACGCGGGAGGGAATACCATTTGTTAAGGTAATGCAAACCGCCGGGATGATTCCAGGGATTAAACTCGATTTGGGTGCCAAAGATTTAGCGGGATCTCCCGGTGAAAAAGTTACTGAAGGTTTGGATGGGTTGCGCGATCGGATTGCTGAATATTACCAAATGGGGGCGCGGTTTGCCAAGTGGCGCGCGGTAATTACGATTGATACCGATCTTCCAACTCAGGCTGGTTTGGTGGCTAATGCTCATGCCCTAGCTCGATATGCCGCGCTGTGTCAAGAAGGCGGACTAGTACCGATTGTCGAGCCGGAAGTACTCATCGATGGCGCACATTCGATCGAGCGATGCTATGAAGTCACCGAACGCACTCTGCAAGTCACATTCGAGCAGCTACGGCTGCAACGAGTAGCACTCGATACCATGATTCTCAAGCCCAGCATGGTCATTTCTGGCGCGAGTTGCTCGGAACAGGCGAGTATCGAACGGGTTGCCGAACTGACAGTCGGGTGTCTGCGAAACAATGTCCCCGTCTCAGTTCCGGGGATTGCTTTTCTATCGGGCGGACAAAGTAACGAGCGTGCAACAGCACATCTAAATCTGATTAATGCTCAGTTTGCAGCTCAATGTCCGTGGGTGGTAACTTTTTCTTACGCACGAGCGATTCAACAGCCCGCACTCGATTGTTGGCACGGTGATGATGCCAATATTCCTACAGCACAACAGCTCCTCTACCATCGCGCCAAGCTCAACGGCGCAGCCAGAAAAGGCAAATACACCCCAGAAATGGAGCAAGCAGTTTAATATTCAAATTGTCAGATTCCCAGTAGGGGCAATTCATGAATTGCCCCTACTGGGAATCTGGCGCGTTAGCGAAGATTACTTACATCTCGATCGAATAGCTGCTAAAATCGCGATCGACATGCTGTAAGCCAGTTTTTACGCCACTCCGACGGATGCCACCAGTCTTGATGTCAAAGCCCACAATTTCACCGTCGAGTTCGGGAATGACTCTACAAGCATAGAGATGTTCGGTTTCTGGTAAAAATACCTTAGGCTGTTCGCCAGGAAAATTAAACATCGAAGGGGAGAAATAGCCCTGCAATCCACCGCTTTGCTGCGTATTTGGTGCAAAATCATATTTTGCCCAAGTACTATAAACCAGCGCATATTCTTCATTACTCGCTTTGTACAACTGCGGCACTTCCATTTCAGCATAAAAGCCTGGTTGACAGATGGGGGGTAAACATTCCCAATCTTCAAAACTATTATTTTTAGCTTTGAGCAGTGCGACAGTGCCTTTTTTACCGATCGATTTAGTCGGATCTTTAGCAGAAAGCAGCATATAAATTTGCTCTTGATGGCGGAATAAAAATGGATCGCGCCAAGCATGAATTGTCAGATCTTCAGGTACGTGCTGAGGTTCGTAAGGGGCTTCCGGTTGAATCCGAATGCTGGGAATCCGGAACCAGCGATCGAAACTCTGAATATGGTGCGTAAATGCCACGCCGATATTCTGCGTCATTCCATCGTGTGTGGCTTGATTTCGCGATGTGTAAAACATCAAAAAGCCACCGTCAATTTTAATAATATCGCCACTCCAAATCGATGTATCGTCCCATCCGTGCGGATCTGCGCCCAAAACCCGATCGCTAATCCATTCGATCGTCATAAAATCTTTGGTAGTTGCGTAACCTACCTGCGAACTCATGTGATGTGCATCCGTCGCCACTAACGCTCGATCGGCATTTAAATAAAACAAGTGAAAAACTTTGGTATCAGGTTCAAAATAATACCAAAAATCCCAAACATGGCGATCGGGATGTTGCAGCGTAGGATAGCTAAATTCTGGAGCGAGAGTACGCATTTTCTACCAATTCAAAATTCAAGATTTGGATAATTAATTCATGACAAAACTAGCGCAGTTAAAATCTTTGCGAAGAGGGCAAAGTTCTAGATGCGGGGCTGGAAAAGTTAGCTATTCCGTCGCGATGCTTGCGCTAATGATTCACTTAGTCATAATGAATGATTTTCGCCAAATAAGTTTCAATAAAAATTGAAATTTATGCGAGCAGTTTTGACTGTGGTTTCGTCAATCTGCGATCGAGTTAGTCGCCACGATCGTCGATCTGGAATAGCTAGATCTTATAGATGAGTATTTATACTTGAAAAGCTTAAAGCTAAAAACCCGGACGATTCGTCCGTGCCCTCTTTACCACTTGCTGGAAATGCTGGCTATTACCTACAGTTGTAACTGTTGAAACCCGTGCGGACACCAAGCTAAAGATCGGGTGTACCATAATATGTCTATGTTCCAGTAGGCGATAAGTTGTGGTTATGATTTAGCATACCCAAGATATCACAGTAAACGATCGAAATTAGAGCAAAAAATATATTTAAAATAAAATATTTCTAAATTTAGACCGACATCAGTCGTAGAGCCGATCTGAGCGAGCATCATACCTCGATTATTGCCTCAGCTCTGGCTAACTTTGCCACAAGTTGGCAGCCAACAGATCGGATTGCCGAACAATCTCATTTCTTACCCCTGATGCCCCTATCTTCATTATATGAGAGATTTAGTTGTAGACAGAATGACCGACTTTGCTTTATAATAGAGTGTTTAGCACTCTTGTAATGCCTGCCGATTAGGATCGGTGGTGTTGATGTACGAGAGTCGCTCCGGTTTTTTGTAAATAGAGAAAGTTAGACACATGGCGAAGAAAGGCATAATCGAGCGGGAGAAGAACCGCGAGCGACTAGTAGCAAAATATGCAGACAAAAGAGCAGCTTTGCTAGAAGAATTCAACAAAGCCCCTACACCTCAAGCGAGATTTGCAGTCCACCGCAAAATTCAACAATTACCTCGCAACAGTGCGCCCACTCGGTTACACAATCGCTGCTGGGTAACTGGTCGTCCGCGTGGATATTACCGCGATTTTGGTCTATCCCGCAACGTCTTGCGCGAATGGGCACACCAAGGTTTACTTCCTGGTGTTGTTAAATCTAGCTGGTAATACCTACCCGATTTATTCCCATCAGAATCCCCAGATCGAATAGATCTGGGGATTTTTAATTTGTGGCGATCTAAAGTTTACTACCAATAGCCTCAGCGGTTAGAAATCGTAGGCAGTCTAAGGAAGTTGCTAGCTCGATCGAGAATTTACTCCTTACTCCTTACTCCTTACTTCTTACTTCTCACTCCCATCTAATTCCCACAGCAACGGTTATCGATCCCCAGACTATCTAAAATCAAGTCGCTGACAGCATTAGCGACGGTGAATTCACCAAAAAAGCTCTCTTTAAAATTAAATGCCTGCATTTCAGTGACGATCGCAATAACTAGAGATCCCAGGTCGTTTTCACCTTCCATCCGCTGCCGAGTATAGATTTGAGCGGCGCGTTGGGCGATAGTATTATTGATCGACTCAGGCATGAATTCTCGATCGAGCCAGATTTTGAGAGCAGATTGCAACCACTTGCCTTCTTGAATCGCGTCAATTGCTGGGGGTAATGTTATCGAGGGGATCGGTTCTGTCATGCGGCAACTACCAACTGTAATCTAAATCTCCAACTCGCGACCGAGTTATTTATCGATCGTGCATTGAGATTGGGATGGATTGCAAGTCTAGGCAATTAAAATTAATTAATTAGTAATATTTGTACTTTTATGAAGCAATTACGTAAATTACATCGAAGTTGCAGCTAAATTGTGTAATCTAAATGTTACCCGATCTGAAATTGGCAGTGTTAATTATTATTACTTATTGAAGTGTTGCTGAATTCTCGCGCAACGACACTAACTTCTTCGATTTTTGAAGCTGGTGCTGTGACAACTTGGCGATTAGCGATTGCTAATTGTTCGGCGTTTTCCCAACTATTAGCAAAAGCGGGCAAACCTAATTGACAGGCTTTCCAGTTGCTCCGAACGGATACTTTGAGCTGATGGCAGGTGCCACCATGCATTCCCTCTGGACGGTAGAAGCGGCAGTAACGGCAAGCGGAAGTAATACAGTTTTGGTCGTTCATCAGCGTTACCCATTCGGGAGAGCACCAAATTCAATTCTCTCCTGCTTACTATTATCACTGTTGCCAATTTAGACAAAAGTGACATCAATCATCGATACCATCTAGCTTATAGCGATCCCCGGCTCTTTTTTACTTTATATTGTCTTTAGATTCAGTTTATACATAGATACATTTATTAGAGTATTCAGTACATACACGGAGATTGTTTGTTAACAGTCAATATTAGTACTAATTCAGCGAAAACCATGAGGGATCGCCAGAAACGGGGAATCGCGGAATAGGTAAGATCTAAAAGTTGAGGTTGCCCTGGCCAATTAATTTGGATTAATAAAGCGATCGAATCTACCAAAAGGTAGATAATTGAATTAGTTAATTACTTTCGGTGTAGATTCGGATCTTTTACCTAGAATTCCTAGCTCGATCGCGCAAAATTGGCACACATCCCACCTCAGTAATTCACCCTGACGCGCACGCGCGTCACAGTGGGGACAAATGACAATCTCGCCAGAGTCGATCGCAATTGTCACATCTTCGGTAGCCGTAGGCTGATTAGAGTTACTAAAACCAACAGCCATAAACCGTAAATCGTCGATCGATCCACCTAAGTGTGTATTTAACTGCTGGCGCAATTTTACTCTGCTAAACGCTAGCTGATGGGCGAGGCTGGAACTATGTGTCGCAATTGTCAGCACTCCTCTAGTAAAAGATTTTGGCATGGTGCGTTCGGCAATTGTCGGCGATACACTCAGCTCCCAGGCGCGGATAATTAAGCCCCAATCTCTGACACCTTCCCATCCTGGCAGATCTTGAAGCTGGAGTGTAATTGCAGAAATTGGTGTAAGTGGCATAGTATTAACGCAAGCTGCTAGTTATAACCAAGGTTAAAGATTTGGGTATTAAGTATTGGGCATTAGCGATCGGATAAAAGCTAAAACCTAATAGCTGTCTTGAAAAGGTGCTCTACTTGCGGCGTTTTTATGTCTAGGGTTCCCCCCGAATCAGAAAACGACAAGACGGGGAAACCCCAAGACCGCACTTTTCGCTAAAACCTAACACCCATCCCACTAAAAACCCATAGACTCGCAACTTGGGCGATCGGGTGGGTTTTGCTCAGGTGGGGTGCGGATACCAGCAGAATGCAAAAGCTCGGAAACTATCGCCGATCGGCAACGTCTAGATTAACGATCTCAAATAATTAGACTGCGATTTTTTAGTCAAATAGCTAATTTTTAGTGAATTAGCTGATTTTTGGCATATAGTTAGTGACACAGTGACGACTAGCGACCTTTGCAATTTACGCGATCTGGCTGAGTACTGGTAAGATTGACAACCCTTGCGGTTAGCTAATTTAGGTAGTTAATGGGATCGGTCGAGCCAATCGTGGGTAGTCTAACGGTATCGCTAGTACGTTTAATTTAATTTTGACTGACATCTTTAAAAATATCTGCGTTTAATGTGAGTTATGAACCACCACCCATCTGACGATAGTGCGAACGTATCCCCTAGCGATCGATCTGTCGTCGCTGGTTGCTCTGTGCGAGAGCAACCGATCCACAGTGTGGGCGAGAGCCTACCAGATCTAGCGGCTACTGCTGCCGCAACCGCCCCAGCAGGGCCGCCTGCCGCTTACCAGCTCGAACCTACACTCCAAAAAGCTCTTAATAGTCTAGATATTAAATTGGAAGATGAACTAAATAGATTCAGATCTCAGCACGAGGGAGTTGAGTCGATGCCACAACCTAGCCCCCAAATCGAAAGTCGATCGGTAAATGCCGCAAATTGGGAACACCAATCGGACGAATTTGATGCCGATGCCGAGGTATTTACCGCCGAAATCGTGCCGCCGATAGGATCTGAGTCTCCGCCAGCCAAAGCACCAGGGGGATTTATTATCATCGATGGACTCACGACATCTTCTAGTAGCAGCCAAAGTGCGATCGCTCACATTAATTATGCACCGATCGCGTTACATCGATCGGCAACCCAGTCGTCCGAAATGGAGTTAAATTTCTCATCTGGTGGCGAAATTGCACCCTTCCGCCATGATGAGTATTCATCATCTTCTCAAGAATTATTGCGGCAGATTCAATTTGGTTATCCTGCTGCGGATGCTGCGAGTAATGCCAAGCCAGCACCTGCTAAAGCTGGAAAAAAACTATTTACACCGCTCAAAATTGGCTCATTAGCTGCGGCTTGTCTCATCGCTGGCGGTGGTGCCTATGCTTACTTCAATCCTAGCGTCCTAGCTCCGCTGGTGGCAACTAAAGTTGCTAGCCCAGCAGCTAGCGGACAAACAATCCAGAGTCCTAATTTAGCAGCAAATGAGTTTTCCGAACTTAATTTGAGCGCGATTAACAGCATTAAATTGCCAGCCACGGCGACAATCAGTACAACCCCAACCACAATTACGGGTATCACAGCCACCGGAGGAACGGGCATTGCACCAGCAGCAATTCCATTTAATGGCAAGACTCAAATCGTGCCGCCCTCAGCAATTACCGCTCAACCGAGATTAGCCGATAGCCTAGTGAAATCGCTGCTGCCGTCAAATTTTCAATCTTTTGTCAAACCGACTGGTTATCAGGCGGTACCGCCACAACTGAGCCGATAAACTCAGGGCAAGTAATCTATTCAGGTAGAGAATTGATGAATTACTACCTCATACCCATCGGGTAGAGAATTGATGAATTCCTAGCTGGGTAGTGCCCGATCGCCAGATCCAGAAGTTATCATAATTACTAGGTCAGTATTTTAATTGTCACGCCAAAACTCTACTATTCAGAGCGAACTAGATATTAAGCTACTAGAGCAGGAAACTATAAAGAGGATAGTAATATGGGATTATTCGATCGGGTGAGCAGACTGCT
>NZ_JANYJC010000024.1 GCF_025361915.1 Chamaesiphon sp. GL140_3_metabinner_50 | reverse complement strand
AGCGAAGCAATTCGTCCTGAAGTTTCTTTAACTTGTAAATCTTCTTTCCGTTTTACTAATTCACCATATCGAATTACGCGCCATACGGTTCCTAGAAAGAATGTAAAATAACCGATTGATAACAAGATTATTCGCCAATCTTGCACCACTCTAAATTGCCAAGCAGGAAGAACGATTAATAATCCAATTACCGCCACTAATGCTAAAACTAGTCCGGCGGATTTAAGAAACATTTTCATAAAGTCTAACTCTCTAACAATATGTAAGCGATCGACGTGTTGGTAATAATTATTACACGAATCTCATCGGTTCTGGTCTGAGTCGATCGAGATCTCAATCGTCTGTTGAGTCTGATGTGCAATCGCTGTCCTGACATTGTGTGTACAATATTAGTTAACAGCGTCTAAAATCTCACAATTAATAATGAGTGCTAAAGAATCTAAGACCGAACGAATTGATGTGCGTACTACGGTAGCGGCTAAACAATTGCTGCAACAAGCAGCCGCAACTTCGCACAAAAGTGTGAGCGAATTTTTATTAGAAAATGGGTTGCAAGCCGCAGCAGCAACTCTAGCAGATCGCCGACTATTTGTCCTTGATGACGATCGCTGGCAAGCATTTCAAGCCGCACTAGATCGACCAGTAGAAGATAAGCCTCAGCTCAAAAAACTACTGACTGAACCAGGGGTTTTTGATTGATGCCTGATTTTGAGTCTCAACCATATATTGAAAAATTAACATCTGCTCATTTAGTAACTGACTTTGATTGTGGACAAGCAGAACTAAATCAATTTCTGCATAAATATGCTTACCAAAATCAAAAAGCTAACAGTAGTCAAACATATATCGGTATTTATGAAGGTGGTGTAATTGGTTACTATAGCTTAACAGTGGGTTCGGTCATCCATTCCCAAGCTCCTAGTCGAGTAACTAAGGGACAACCAAAACATCCAATTTCAGTCATGATTTTGGCACGTTTGGCTGTGGATCGAGAGTTTCAGAATCGTGGTGTGGGTGAAGGTTTACTTAAAGATGCTCTCAAACGTACTGCTCCAGCAGCCGATCTAGCAGGTATCCGCGCTTTACTCTTCAATGCGAAGAATTCAGATGTAAAATTATGGTACGAGAAATTTAATTTTGAGCCTAGTCGGATCGATTCATTGTCTCTATTTCTGCTCTTGAAAGATTCAAAGAAAGTATTAGAAATCGAGTGAATAAACGATCGTTAACTTAGGCGATCGAACTACTAGTCATTAAGACCCCTTCCATCTTACTTAGTACATCGATTAGGGTTTCTACTTGCTCGTGAGGGCGCAATACGCCTAAGCCTCTGGCAGTGACTTTACCCGTACTATAAACATAGCGCGATCGCGAACTATCGGTTAGATATTCGGCGAGTAAATTCCAAGCGGGTTCCGCCATTGGTGTTTCTAAAATAATGTGTTGTTTACCATCGGGACGAATCCGACTAAAGCCGAGTTGTTTGGCAATTTGTTTGAGTTCGACGATGCGAAATAATTGTTGAGCTGGTTTGGGAATTTCGCCATATCGATCGTGCCATTCGGCGGCAATATTGACTAGTTCTTGTTTGGTATCGGCGGCGGCTACCGATCGATAAGCACTCATTTTTTGCTCTAAATCGGAGATATAATCGGCAGGAATCATCGCTGTTACTTTGAGGTCGATTTGAGTATCATCAACTTGGGGAATTTCCTGTCCGCGAATTTCTTTAATTGCTTCTTGCAACATTTCCATGTATAAGTCAAAGCCAATTACATCCATCTGTCACGATTGTTCGGCACCTAATAAATTACCGACACCTCTAATCTCCATATCGCGAGTGGCTAACTGGTAACCAGAACCCAACTGAGTGAACTCTTGAATCGCTTTTAACCGCTGTCTGGCTGTCTCGGATAGGGTTGACTCTTTAGGGTAAAATAACCAGGCGTGAGCTTGAATTCCCGCCCGTCCGACGCGCCCTCTTAATTGATACAATTGGGATAAACCAAAGCGGTGAGCATCTTCAATTAAAATCGTATTAACGCGCGGAATATCTAAGCCCGATTCGATAATTGTCGTACAAACGAGTAAATCGGCATCGCCATTACTAAATGTCAACATCGTCGATTCTAGCTCGGCTTCGTCCATTTGTCCGTGGGCGATCGCAATCCGACAAGAGGGAACTTGTTCGCGAATTTTGCCAGCAGTTTCTTCAATACCTTCAATGCGCGGCACTACATAAAATATTTGTCCGCCGCGATCGAGTTCTTGCCGAATTGCTGTCGATATTGCTTCGATTTTATAAGGTGATAAATGAGTGGCGATCGGGCGGCGAGATGGTGGCGGTGTGGTAATTAAGCTCATTTCTCGCACGCCAGAAAGGGACATGTACAAGGTGCGCGGGATGGGTGTTGCGGAAAGAGTTAAGACATCAATCTGACTTTTGAGAGTTTTAATTTTTTCTTTTTGATTGACTCCAAATCGTTGTTCTTCATCGATCGTTAATAATCCTAAATCTTTAAATCTCAACTCTTTATTTAAGAGTTGATGAGTGCCAATCACGATATCTAATTCGCCAGTTTTGAGACGTTGTAAAATATCTTTGCGTTCTTCCGCCGTCCGAAACCGATTCAGCAATCCGACATTAATTGGATAGGGGGCAAAGCGTTCTTTAAGGGTATGGTAATGTTGCTGGGTTAAAATTGTCGTCGGTGCGAGAAAGATGACTTGTTTATTGGCGGTAACGGCTTTAAAGATCGCCCGAATGGCTACTTCAGTTTTACCAAAACCGACATCTCCGCATACCAATCGATCCATCGGTCGATCGCTTTCCATATCCCGCTTGACATCTTGAGTTGCTTTCAATTGATCGGGTGTTGGTTGATAGCGGAATGAGTCTTCTAGTTCCTGTTGCCAAGGTGCATCAGGTGGAAAGGAAAAGCCTTCTTTTTGCGATCGCTCGGCATATAATTTTAGCAAGTCGAATGCTAACTTTTTAATCGATTTCTTGACTTTTGCCTTGGTCTTTTCCCATGCTTGTCCCGATAGTTTATTTAACTCTGGCTTAGCTCCTGCTGCTTGTCTGAATCGCGATAATACGCCCACCTGATCTGCTGGTACTTTAAGCGAACCATCGGCATATTGAATCGTTAAATAGTCGCGTAAAGTATCATCAGTTTGAATGCTTTCAAATTTCACAAATCTACCCAGCCCATGATTGCGATGTACCACATAATCGCCAGGACGCAATTTATTCGGATCGACTTGTTTAGATGCCGCCTGACGGCGTTTGCGCGTATAGCTAAAACTTGCTAAAGATTGCTGCCCGAAAAACTCCCGATCGGTAACTAATACCATCCGAAATGTGGGTAAAATAAAGCCTTCTAATTCTGCCACGCCCGAATATTTAATTGCTACCGCCGTATGCTGAATTTGTAGCTTATCGATCGCCGGAAAATCGCGGGGATTGGGCACAAATTGAGCTGGACAATCGTGTTCTTGTAATAATGATACCGATCGCGAGGGTTGAGCAGATACCAACCAACTCGAATAACTTTGTTTGTGATAACCCCGCAAAGTTTCGGCAATTTTAGCAAACTGATGGGGAATTGTGGGAATCGATCGACAGGCTAAATTTAAACCCTCACCGCTCACGGCTAATTCATCTAATTGTATATACTTAAATCGCTCCGCAATCTTCGCAACACTAACATTAAACTGCTGATGCCAAACTGGAGTCCCGGCGGGTAATGTTTCCCACTCCTCTTGAATATACTCCCACCACCGATCGTTATGTGCCTGACACCGATCGAATTCATCGATTGCGACTAGACAATTAGCTGGTAAATAATCTAATAAAGAGTAGCGCGCCGCTGCACTATCTTCGCCAAAAATCGTTCTAAAATTTACTGGAGTTAGCAGCAAACTTTCAATTTTATCGAGCGAACGTTGCGTACTCGGATCGAATTCTCGCAGCTTATCCAACTCATCCCCAAACCACTCCAGCCGCACTGGTAATTCCGCCGCCACCGGGAAAATATCGATAATATCCCCCCGCCGACTCCATTGTCCCTCAGTCTCTACCAACGGCACGCGCTCGTAGCCCAACATTACCAACTGAGTACCGAGCCGCTCGACATCGCCCTCATCACCCACCTGCAAGCGCAAACATCGCTCGTCAAACTCTTCTGGCGACGGTAAATGTGGCTGCAAAGCTAACGTGGTACAGACGATCGCGACTCGTCCTCGCGTTTCCACTTCGGCTCCGCTCAGTGTAAGCCCTTCGGTTCCTGGAACTCGTAAAGATCGCACCTCTGCTAACCCCTGCATCTGTCCCCAAATCATCTCAGATTCAAGGCTATTTGCCCCGTAGGGCGATGATTCTGTCGTTGGGTAGAAATGGACACTTTTCCAGCCCATCGCCTCTAATTGAGCCGCCCATCTGCCACCTTCTTCTACAGTCGCCGTCACCACCACTAAATGTTGTTCGGATGCTTGTGCTAAAGCTGAAGCCACCAAGCCTTTAGGCAACCGAGGTAATCCACTCAAATGCAGCCTTGCTTGCTGCTGTAGCTTGGAGAGCAGTTCCACCGTCAGTTGGGAGCGTTCGAGGGTACGAATCAGTGCAGAAAAAGCCATCGTTTAAGTCAGCGGTGTGGGAGGTGTGGGAGGTGTGGGGACGGGGAGCGATTTGTACAGATCTTTAAAAGATTAGAATAGGCTCTAATCCTCAGTCTAGATGGTTCGATCGAATTTTTAAAGGGGTAATGACGATCGATCTAAATTGGCAATTAGCCAATTCAAATAGGGGCAATTCATGAATTGCCCCTAGTTAGGAAATAATTTAAGATGGTGAATACTAGGCAAATTTAGCCAAATCGACCGCTGATATATTCTTGAGTGCGCTCTTCTTTGGGAGAATTAAAGATAGTGCGAGTATCGTCGTATTCTACTAAGTAACCAAAACGGCTACCACCCGCTCCAGCTTCAGCGTTAAAAAAGGCGGTTTTATCCGATACCCGTGCTGCTTGTTGCATATTGTGGGTAACGATAATAATCGTAAACCGATCTTTTAACTCGTGGATCAGATTTTCGATTTGGACGGTAGAAATCGGATCGAGTGCCGAACAGGGTTCGTCCATTAAGATTACTTCTGGCTCGACGGCGATAGTTCTGGCAATACACAACCGCTGTTGTTGTCCGCCAGAAAGCGATAAACCGCTTTGCTGGAGCTTATCTTTAACTTCTTCCCACAGTGCTGCTCTACGGAGCGATTGCTCTACTCGCTCGTCAATGTTGCCTTTAAAGCCAGCAATTTTTAAGCCAAAGGCAACGTTGTCATAAATAGATTTGGGGAATGGATTCGGCTGTTGGAATACCATGCCAATTCGCCGCCGGACTTCAACTGGATCGATCTTAGAATCGTAGAGATTGTTACCCCGATAGGTAATTGCACCTTCTACTCTGGCATTGGGAATCAGATCGTTCAAGCGGTTATAACAGCGCAGCAGCGTACTTTTACCGCAACCAGAAGGGCCGATAAAAGAAACTACGTTATTTTTAGGAATATCTAGAAACACATTGCGCACGGCTTGAAAGGCACCGTAAAAAATTGAGACGTTATCTGTCTTAATTACGATGTCTCGATCTGTTTGATTACTGACCATAAAATGAGCGGATAAAGGATAAAAAGTCTAGGAGATAAGCGGAAATTATTATATTTAGGAATCGGTGCGAACGCGGACGATCTGATTCTAGAGGTTACCGTCGCAGCCCCCGTCAATCCACAAACATTCACACCAATATAGATCGTTACCCTACTTCAATTGTATCCGAGTCGATCGCGATCGCCACAGATTCTTTGCATGGTATTCTCAACACTCGACCGAATTGGGACATCATGCTAGCACACACCCTCAAATTTACCTGACGATTTTGCAAAATAGTACCGATTCTGCTAAAGATTACCGCAATTAATACGGCAAGCCAATCTAGTAAACCTTCCGATAAGAAACAATCCGCGCAATAATACTAATGACCAAAATTATGACTACAATAATTAAAGCCGCTACCCAAGCTAACTGTTGTTGATTCTTATAAGGAGAAATCGCAAAGTTGTAGATTAAAACCGAGAGTGTTGCTGTCGGCTCCCACGGGCCTTTAATATCGTATTGATTGAATAAACAGGTAAACAGTAGTGGTGCTGTTTCTCCTGCTGCTCTAGCGATCGCGAGTGTTACACCTGTCGCGATAAATGGCATTGCTGCGGGTAGAACGATTTGAGTCACTGTCTGAAAATTAGTCGCACCAATACCGACGGCTGCCAAGCGGGTGGCTTTGGGAACAGATTTAAGACCTTCTTCGGAGGTACGAATGATGGTTGGCAACATTAACACCGATAATGCTACACCACCAGCGACTGCGGAAAAGCCACCAGTTAGCAGTACCACAATTCCGTAGGCAAATAGACCTGCAATAATTGAGGGTACGCCGCTCAAGACATTGGTACAAAAACGGACGAACTGGGATATCCAATTGCCCTGACTGAATTCAACAGTGTAAATTGCGGTTAATATCCCAAACGGTACGCTAATTATCGCACCGATCGCACAGGTAACTAAGGTACCGACGATCGCGTTTCTAAACCCGCCACCAGACATCCCAGCCGCTGGTGGTAGCTCGGTGAATACTGCTGGCGAAAACCCACCCAAGCCATTGGCGACGACCATAAATAGAATCGAAGCCAAGGGGATAATTGCGATCGCCACACAGGCAAACACCAAGCCAGTCATGACTTTGCCAAATAGCTGGCGACCGGAAGAAACGCCAAAATCAACGTCACCGCCATCGGGTTGAGCAGACATTTGAGAAGATAAGGGAGTCATAATTTTCACCTAATTAGGCGGCATGGAGTTGTGCGGATGCGAGGTGGCTAGACTTCGTTTGAGGTTGATTTACCCCCCCAACCCCCCTTATAAAGGGGGGCTTTCTTACTCCCTCCCCGTGATCAGGGGAGGGTTGGGGTGGGGTAAAGGGACTACGCAGCAACTCAAATAACTTGTCGGTACGCGGTAGCCTTATCAAAGAGGGCTTTCTTACTCCCTCCCCTTGATAAGGGGAGGGTTGGGACGATGCACTGAGCGACAGCCGTAGCATAGCGTCTCCGTAAGGAGAAGTGTGGGGTAAAGATCTACGCTACTCAACCTGCTGAAAGCGACTCACCAAGGCTTGAGCGAGTACGTTTACTAACAGGGTTAACACCATTAAAATCAACGCTTCATAAAACAACGAAGACTTCTGAAGACCGCTGGCTTCGCCAAATTGGTTGGCAATTAACGAAGATAGCGTCGAAGCAGGAGCCAACCACGAAATATTGACGGTGTTGGCATTACCCACCAACATCGCTAGAGCCATAGTTTCGCCCAAAGCGCGCCCCAGTGCCAACATCACCGAACCCACAATTCCTGACAGTGCGGCAGGTAACAGCACTAACACGATCGTTTCCCAGCGCGTCGCCCCCAGTCCATAAGCTCCCTGACGGAGTTTGGGCGGTAGCGAGGTAAGGGTATCGCGGGAAATTGCGATAATTGTCGGTAAAATCATGATTGCTAGTACCAATGATGCTCCAAATAACTGCCGACCGCCAGGTTCGGTCGAGAAGAACGGAATCCAGCCAAAGAAGTTGTGAAGTCCTTGGAGTAGCGGCTTGATGGCAGGTAGAAACACAAATAGTCCCCACAAGCCATAAACCACACTGGGTACCGCTGCCAGCAGTTCGATTATAAATGCGATCGGGCGGAGAATTTTTTGCTGTAGAAAGTTTTCGGTCAAGAAAATAGAGACCCCAACTCCCAACGGCACGGCAAATATTAGGGCGAGTAGCGAACTCAGGACGGTACCATATACGTGAGGTAGTGCCCCATAGATATTCTTGACCGGATCCCAAGTGCTATCTACCAAAAACCCTAAACCAAAGGCTTGAATCGCTGGGATGGCGATAATCAGGAGCGAGTAAGCGATCCAGAGGAGGATCGCACCTACGCTAATTGCCAGCCCTAACGTCAATCTGCGAAAATTTTGGTCGAGTGCGCGGACGGGATTAAACCGAGTGGACGCTTCTAGAAGTCCTTCTTTAGATGAGGGCGATGGTGAAGTCATAAAGTTTATTTAACTTTGGCAAGTTCGGCTTTGACTTTGGTAGTCAGTTCGGCATCTAGCGGTACGTAGCCAAGCTCGGTGGCTGTAGCCTTACCAGTTGTCAACGACCAGTCAATTACGGCTTTTAAGGCTGTCTGTTTGGCAGCATCTTTAGACTGAGGATAGAGTAACAGCCATGTCAGACCAGAAATCGGGTAAGCTTTTGGGTTAGCGGAATCAGCCACCGTCAGGGCGAGATCGGCGGGTATCTTTTCACCAACAAATGCTTCAGCACCTGCCTCTGGAGATGGTGCGATGAGTTTGCCAGATTTGTTTTCGATCGCCGCCATTGCTAGACTAGTTTGTTTACCATAGGCATACTCAACATAGCCGATCGAATTGGGGGTTTGTTGAATCTGGGCGGCGATACCTTCATTACCTTTAGCACCTGTCCCTACTGGCCAAGAGACCGACTTATTTGCGCCCGCAGTCCACACCGGACAAGCTGCTTTGAGGTGTGTTGTAAACTGATAAGTAGTACCGCTACCATCCGATCGATGCACGAATTGGATCGTTTGGTCGGGTAGTTTAGCACCAGCGTTGGCTTTAGCGATCTCCGGATCGTTCCATTTGGTAATTTTACCTGCGACAATGCCACAATAGGCAGCGCGGGATAGTTTTAAATCTTTGACCCCATCTAGGTTGTAGGCAAATACGACGCTACCGCCAGTCATGGGTACTTGGATTGGTTCTGCACTATATTTAGCTTTAAATTTAGCACGTTCTTCTGCTTTTAAGGGTGCATCGGTCGCACCAAAATCGACTGTACCTGCTAAATATTGCTCGATGCCAGCACCACTACCGACCGACTGGTAACTGATCTGAGTGCCAGGATTTGCCTTGTTATAATCGGCAAACCACCGTTGATAGAGCGGCGCAGGAAAAGATGCCCCCGCACCACTAAGCGAAGAACCACCCCCACCGCCACTCGCTGGCGATGATGCAGGCGCAGTCCCAGTTCCGCCTGTAGGTGGGGTTGCCACATCGGGACTCTTGGGCGTACAGGCAGAGATTGTCATGCCCATTGTCAGGGCGATGCCGATCCCGATCGTGCGTCTAAACCTAATCATGCTCGATGTACTATGGTTATTCATGCCGATTTCTCCTCAAAATTTATGCTTAATCTAAATTATCTCAAATAATGATGGCTTAAAGTCAGTTAATTTAATGCCTGAATCCTCAACCATTTGCTGGCAATCATTAATTAGGATTGAAATAATTTGCGATCGAACATAACAGAGCATAGATCGATTGTGGAGATCTCATGGTTAACAACAGGTTAAAATTTGCTATAAGTAAACATTAGAGATAGTATTGCCATAAAAAAATGCCTGCAATGGTCAACCATTACAGGCAATAAATAGCCTCTGTGAAAGGAAATTAAGTATTTACTTGATAGTATTCCTTCGTGGCTTCGGCATAGCCCCAAGCGATCCCTTCCGGATCGCGATTGCGCGTCCAATCGGTAAAATTTTCTTCGCTCCGCCGCTTATAGATCGTACTAGAGTGTACGTCCAGTCGTTTGGCGAGTTCGGATTGGATAATTACCACCGAATTAGCTGGGGGTTGCTGCTGAGGTTGAGCCGGATCGGGGACGATTTCTCGATCTATTTCGGCCACAATTGCCGCTGCCGATCGATCGGGTAACTCAATGGGGTCGCTCGATCCGGCAGTTTCATCTGGCACATCGGCAATCTGGGTGGCTTGGGCAACTACAGGAGTAAATGTAGTCTCTACTGGTGGTGGTAAATTAGCCTGACTCAACTCAGCTATAGGGCTATTTGCTTCAGGCTGACGTACTACTTCTGCCACTGCTAATTCTGGCTGACGGACGACTTGCTCGAAAGCAGCGACTGGAGTTGTCGCTGGCATAATTGCTGGCGGCTCTAGCTCGCTATCGTCAAAAATTCGACCCAGAGTACTGACTGTCACAAAATAATAAACCTGTCCGAGATCGGGATGTTGGCGACTCCCCGTGCCAAATTCACTAGCTTTAGCAGTCAAATATCGATTGGACACTGCACCCGAAATATTTGCATTGAGCGAGAGATCGAGGGAAGTAATTTCGCCTCGATTTTGAATAATTAATTCTTGGAAAACCGGGTCGATCGATCGAGTCGTTTTCGACCATTCATAATTTTGCCAAATATTTCCACCAGCGATGGCTAAAGTCACACCCAATATTATCGGCCACGCTACAAATAGCGCAGACATTGTTAGTGCGGCTGGAATCAACACCAGCATAAAACCCGTGGCACTTCTTGTATTGATAGCTCTTTCAGGCATTTGCCCTATGGTTTTTTAACTTAACATGATGCTATTTTAATCGATCGGATCGCTTTTATATCCACACTCGGTCTGAGCTATTCCCTCAGGAGAAGGCTGTGCAACCGACAAGCAGCGATACCCTTCCTGTTGTTGGCTAGTAGTTGGTAAGTAAGGAAGGGGCTAAATTGACGATTCTCGTTCTCGAAGAGGCTACGCCAACGGGGGTAGATGCGTAAAAATTATTGATAATTAACAATTCTCGCAAAATCAGCAGCAGCCAAACTCGCACCGCCAACTAAAACGCCATCGATATGGGGCTGTGCCATGATTTCGTCGATGTTGCTCGGCTTGACCGAACCGCCATATTGAATGGTAATATTAGGGTTTTTCGATCGATCTCGAATGATGCCAATGACGCGATTAGCTTCGGTAGTTTCGCAAGTTTCGCCAGTTCCAATCGCCCAAATTGGCTCGTAGGCTATTACCAATCGATCGAGATCGACTCCGACTAACCCACGCTCTAATTGACTGATAATTACCCGTTCTGTTTCGCCAGCATCCCGCTGTTGCTTGGTTTCACCCACGCACAAAATCGGAATTAAACCACCAGCCTGTGCGGCTTTAAGTCGTAGATTCACTGTCTCGTCGGTTTCGCCAAAAAGCTGACGGCGTTCGCTGTGTCCGACGATCGCATATCTTACGCCCATTTCGGTCAACATACTGGCAGAGATTTCACCTGTATAAGCTCCACATTCTTCCCAGTGAACATTTTGGGCACCCAAGCGGATCCGATTGCCATGCAGACTTTTATTAACGATCGTTAAATCGGTAAATGGCACGCACAGAACCACTTCCCGATCTTCAGGAGCATCATCGATCTGGGGCATAAATTCCATCAAAAACTCAGCGGCTTCCCCCTGGGTTTTATACATTTTCCAATTGCCAGCA
>NZ_JANYJC010000023.1 GCF_025361915.1 Chamaesiphon sp. GL140_3_metabinner_50 | reverse complement strand
AGTGATGGTGCTCTATTTCGTGACGACCAATTTACCTTTGTTAACAGCCTAGATTTATTCCGTTATTCGGCAGATAGTACGGCTGCTAACGCGATCGATTGGACGGCGGATGCACGCGATAAATACTTGTCATTCGATCGTGGAGTGAGTAGCATTGGTGCTTTAGCTACAGGAGTCAGGTTTGGCGACGGGCAACAAGCAAGTCACTGGAAAGATAGTCCTAACGACAGAACAATTACTGAATTGGGAATTATGAATCCAACTTTTTCTTTTGGTCAACTGGGAGTAATTACTGAAAACGATCTGCGCGGATTCGATGTTATTGGTTGGAATCGTACGAGTGCGACTGCAACTGAAGTGCCCGAACCTTCTAATGTTGTCGGTACGTTAATGTTTGCTAGTTTTGGAGTCAAAATGGTACTCAAACGCCGCAAAAAATTATCTGAGTTAAACGTTAAATCTGTCTAAAGTTTCGACGATCGACAGTAACTGCGTGCAAAAAGAGCGATCGTCAATTGGCGATCGCTTTTTTGTGTGATTCAAAAGATGAGATTTATGAGATCTCGATCGCTTTGGATGTGTGACCTCGATCGCCAGATCGATCGATCTAGATAACTAACTATAAAAATTCGGTTTTTTAGCGTTGTGATAAGTATTTGTACGGTGGTAAATTATTGTTTCTATACCGATAATTGATTCAAATACCACCCCGATAAATACGATTAATGAAGACTTCTTTAGTGACACTACAACAGGCGGCGATCGTTACAGGCATGGCATTGAGTGGCATTGGAGTCAGCTCGGCTGTTTCGCCTGCAAATGCTCTAACATTTAACTTCACTCCAGCGGCTGGCACATCACAACTAGCCATCGATGGGTTTAGATCGGCGGGTGCGCTGTGGTCTTCAGTATTTACAGATAATGTCACTGTCAACGTCAATATCAATTTTACCGCCCTCGGCGCGGGTGTTTTGGGTTCGACGAGTTCTACCAACCAAGCATTTTCTTATAGCCAGGTTTACAATGCCCTGAGAAACGACAGAACTTCTGCTGATGATAATCTTGCAGTTAATAGTTTATCGACAAAACCGACTTTTAACATGTTATTGAACCGCACGGCAAATAGTCCGAAAGGGGCTGGTAGTGCAACTCCATTTTTAGATAACGATGGGGATGCCAATAACCAGACAATTCGGATGACAAGTGCTAACGCCAAGGCTCTAGGTTTAGTCGCAGGAAATAACACCAGTGCGGATGCTTCTATTTCGTTTAGCAATCGATTTTCGTGGGATTTCAATCGGAATGATGGCATTACGGCTGGAGCATTTGACTTTGTCGGCATCGCCGCTCATGAAATCGGTCACTCATTAGGTTTTATTAGTGGTGTCGATATTTTAGATGGTAATAGTTCTGGTACTTTTTATAATGACAACCAATTTACTTTTGTCAGCCCATTAGATCTATTCCGTTATTCTACTGATAGTAAGAATGTAGGTGCGATCGATTGGACGGCTGATGCGCGCGATAAATATTTTTCTCTCGATGGTGGCGTTACTAAAATTGCTTCGTTTTCAACTGGAGAAACCAAAGGCGATGGTAGTCAGGCTAGTCACTGGAAAGATAATTTAGGTTTGGGAATTATGGATCCCACTAGCGCACCGGGCGAACTATTACAAATTACCGAAAACGACAAACGCGCATTCGATGTAATTGGTTGGAATCGCTCTGCTAGCCGTAGTATTCTTGGTAGTGTAACTAATAAGGCGATTGCGACCGAAAGCAATGGTCTCATTGCAGGTGCGGCGCGGGCTGAAGTCGATGTCACTAGCGTACCAGAACCCTCAAATTTTGTCGGTACATTTATCTGTGTTGCTTTTGGTGCCAAAATTGTCCTCAAGCGCAGACAGAAGTTGAATGAATTGACATCAAAAGTAGATTCAGAGCAGGTTTAACACCGCATTGAGACGATACTGAATTTAATGATTTATGGTAGGGGTAATTTATAAATTACCCCTACTTTTTAATGACATTTACGCTCGCGATTTAGTAACATCTAAATCGATCGGATCTTTATGTCATTATTTGGGCTAAAATAATCAAATTGCCTCAATCAATTTTAATGTTTATCGCTTGATTGAGATCGAATGCATCCAGAAGTTTGTAGCATCGATCGAAAAAAATTCACACATCTACAGCTACAATCATGAAAATTCATGTTGCGAACATCGATTCGGCAAAGCCGTTTGCACAGCGTCTGCCTTCGCAGAGGTTCCGCCAACGATCTTCTATTGTAATCGCGGCGACATTAGGCGCGGTGATGGCTAGTTCGGCTTTCATGCCAGCTAATGCTTTAACTTTTAATTTTACGCCTGCGGCTGGCACATCACAACTGGCGATCGATGGGTTTAATACAGCCGGATCGTTATGGTCTGCGGTATTAAAAGATAATGTTACTGTTAATGTTAATATTAATTTTACAAGTTTAAGTGCGGGAACCTTGGGTGAGACGAGTTCTGCTACTCGGTCTTTTGGATACGATCGGGTTTATAATGCGCTAACTAACGATCGAACTTCAGCAGACGATAATACTGCTGTTAATAGTTTATCGAAAGGCTCGACATTTAATTTATTACTAAATCGCACTGCTAACAACCCAAATGGATCGGGTAGTGCCACCCCATATTTAGACAGTAATGGCGATGCAAATAACAAAACGATAAATCTAACTACTGCCAATGCCAAAGCTCTAGGATTGGCAGAAAATGGGAGTAGTGCTGATGCCTCGATCGCTTTTAGCAACTTGTTTACCTGGGATTTCGATCGCAATAATGGCATTACCACTGGGGCTTATGATTTTGTCGGCATTGCCGCGCACGAAATCGGGCACGCATTAGGATTTACCAGTGGTGTCGATATTTTAGATGGTAATAGTTCTGGCACTTTTTATAATGACAACCAATTTCCATATGTCAGTCCATTAGATCTATTTCGTTATTCTAGTGATAGTAAGAATGCTAATGCGATCGATTGGACTGCGGATAAGCGATCGAAATACTTCTCTATTGATGGCGGTGCGACTAAAATTGCCGAGTTTTCGACCGGGGACATTTTTGGAGATGGTCGTCAAAACGGACATTGGAAAGATAATTTAGGACTGGGAATTCTCGATCCGACAATTTCACCGGGCGAACTATTAGCTATTAGTGAAAACGATAAACGAGCGTTGGATGTTATTGGTTGGAATCGGGTAGTTAGTAATGCGATCGCAAGTAACAGTGTGACTTCTACTGACAGTACGAGCGCGAATATCGCTCGTGCGGATGTAGATCCGACTAGTGTGCCCGAACCTGCTAATTTACTGGGGACATTTATCTTTACGGTGGTTGGGATTAAGATAGTGCTAAAACGCCGACAGCTTCTACTACACTCAGCCCAAACCGTCGCGATCGAAGAAGTCTAAGTTAATATATCCCCGACTTCTTAGAGAAGTCGGGGATATGGTTTTACAGCGAGATCGAGGCTCTATTTAGAATTGCTCCGAACCTGCTGCTGGCGGTGCGGCGGTACCACCGAGTTGATTCAGGAAGAGATTTTGGGCACTATCGTTTTGGTAAATACAGTTAATTTGTGGCGATGATTCCAGCGCACCCGTAAATCCAAACGTGTTCATTTTCTGCTTACATTCGCGCACCCGATCGCCATTAATCAGCTTCCGCTGTTCTAAAATCGACCAGTTATTCGTTCGCATTACGCAGCCAGGAGTCATTTTCGGCTGGGATACATAGACTTTAAACGGACTGAGCGTGACGAATAATCGCGCATCCATCACCATCGCACTGGCACCATAATTAACGCATAATTCGGGGTTGGGTGCAGCTCGATCGATAAAATCGGGAGAGGCGACGCTTTGCGGATCGAGGGTGGCTGTAGAGCTAAACGCTACGCCAATCCCAATCCCGACGATCGAAACTGCTGATGCTACGGCGATTTTTGCCCAATCAAAGATAGATTTGCCCTGCTCCCTTTTCCCTGAGGGAGCGGCGTTTTTATTCGGGGGGAACCCCCGAATAAAAAAACGACAAGAGAGAAGGGCTGGGGATGAGGGCTGTTAACCTACGCACAAAAAGTGGGATGTTCCCTCTGTGAGGCTGTTAACGACAGAATGCGGGTTACAAAAGTTTTAGTTTTAAAACCACGAGCAGCGATCTCAATTTTCACGAGCAGCATTGCGGCTCGGTTAACTCATTGGTGGAGCCTTCCCTTCAGAAAATCGTCGATTTGCAACGTATTCGTGTGCTAAAATTATCGCTTTCCTGCTTGAATATATAGTTTGAGGTTCGATCGCATGAGTGGCTTAACAGGTCGGGATTTACTGAGCATGACAGATCTAAGTACTCAAGAGACGCTCGCGCTGTTGCAACTTGCCACCGATCTCAAACAAGGTAAAATTAAGCCAGTTTGTCAAAAAACTTTAGGGCTGCTATTCTACAAAGCTTCGACTCGGACGCGGGTGAGCTTTTTTGCCGCGATGAGCCAGCTAGGCGGGCAAGTAATCGATCTAAACATCGGCGCGATGCAAATCGGTCGTGGGGAGCCATTAGCGGACACAGCCAGGGTTTTAGACCGATATTTAGATGTACTGGCAATTCGGACTTTCGAGCAAGCAGATGTCGAAACTTTTGCTAAATATGCCCGGATGCCGATTATTAATGCGCTGACAGATTTAGAGCATCCTTGTCAGGTATTAGCAGATTTACAGACAATTCAGGAATGTTTCGGACAGTTGGCGGGGTTAAAGCTGGCTTATTTGGGCGACGGAAATAATATGGCGCATTCGCTAATGCTCGGCTGTGCGACTGTAGGAATGGATATCGCGATCGCTTGCCCTGCTAATTTTACCCCAGATCCGCAGCTAGTCGATCGCGCCAAATCGATCGCGGCAATTAATGGCACGCAAGTTATTGTAACTCGATCGCCCCAAGAGGCTGTCAGTCAGGCGCATGTCGTCTACACCGATGTTTGGGCGAGTATGGGGCAAGAAACCGAATCCGATGCCCGGATGCCCGTATTTCAGCCCTATCAAGTCAATCAGGAACTATTAACCCTCGCCGATCCTAACTCGATCGTGTTGCATTGTCTTCCCGCCCATCGCGGCGAAGAAATTACCAACGATGTACTCGAAGGCACCCGTTCTCGCGTCTGGGATCAGGCAGAGAATCGGATGCACGCTCAAAAGGCCTTATTAGTCAGCGTTTTGGGTGGTGTTTAGGCTGAATCGCGAGTTTGGAGATCGGACGGAGAATCGGATGTACGCTCAGAAGTGAGTAGTTAATTTGATGCTCTACATCCCCGACTTCTTGAAGAAGTCGGGGATGTGTACCTCACCAACCTGAAAAGTGCTGTACATAACCCATTTAAGATCTTTTCAGGAGGACTCGAACGACAGATATTGGTGGGGGAGGGCAGATTTGGTTGGAGCTGCCAGTCAAGACAACGACAAGACAGAAGATCTCAAATGGGTTCTATAAGACTACGCTGGCTTTGCCATCACTATCCGATGAAGCTCGGCTTCATGTTGCTGAAAAAATAACCAAGAAAGTGGGAAAAAAGTCATGTAGCGATTAAAAATTTCTAGTCCGACTAATTCCAATGCTTGCGCTTGATTTGCCACCAGCCGCTCGTACCAGGCACGCAAAGTGGGTCGATAGTCATGAATCGAGTCATGTGTAATTTTGAATCCCGCTCGCTCTGCTGCTGCGATATGGGTATGGTGCATCACCAACAAAGAGCCAGGAAAAAATAACTGAATCGTCACCATTGAAGTTGGATAGGCTTCGCGAACGAGAGAGAAAAATTGATGAACTGCAAGTCCGCCAGGAACGAGCGCGTCATAGGTTTTTTGATATAGTTGCTCTAGTTCGTTTGGTCTGACATGTTCTAACGATCCGATCGATAATATCCGATCGTAAGCAGCAGGTTTAAAATCGTGAGTGATAAAGTCTGTCAAAGAAACATTGAGGTCTAATTGTTCGCACGCGTAGATTTTCTGCTCTTTGGATAAGGTGAATCCAGTTAACTCACCTCGATGTCCGGTATCTTGCAAAAACCGCAACATTGCACCCCAGCCACATCCCAAATCTAAGATTTTTTCATCCCCATCTAGCTTCAGCAAGGACAGTAGATATTGAGCCTTATTTGTTTGCGCCTGCTCTAAAGTTTCGGTATCGTTTTTAAATTCTGCACAAGTGTAAAATCGATATTTTGAATCTAGAAATAGGGCGTAAAAGTCGTTTGAGATATCGTAATGAGCTTCAATTCCTTGCGAATGGTCGCTGTCGAGCATCTCATTCAAATAGGCGACCCGCAACGATTTAGGTGGATAAGCTCTCGATAACAACTGGAGTAGCGCAGATTTTGGCTCAGTCCAAAGCTGCCAATTCTTTTCGGCATCTAGAGGTAATGGCGCATGAATGCGATCGTTGGCGATCGCATATAGTAAACCTCGCGCGCTCAGATCTACAGCAAACCGCGATGCGTTCATATTTATTTTTCCTGACTTGGATTGAGATTGGCGAACCGATCTTTTGCCTTGATTTAACTCTCGGCAGCCCAATAGCTAAAGCTGTTAGAAAAATATTACTTTTTTCAGATAATGTACTGACATTTTATCATGTCCACTTGCACGATCGTCCTAAATTTCGATTACCGTAACTTATTGTAATTGAGCTTTGTTAATCGCTAGCCCATGCGAGAGCCTCTTTAAACGTAAACCCAGAAATCTCATCAACAATTCCGACTTCTACCACCGCTTGGAAAACGATCGAACATTGAAGATTGGTAATGTTATCTCGATCGATGCCCCAAGTCTGAAAAAATAGCGATAGAGTTTTAGTTTTATCGTCTCCAGATTTATTTCCACCAATAATCAAACAGCGCGGCTGTTTGGATGTTTCTGGATATTCAATTAAGGTAAATACATCACTAATTTCTTTTTCCCAAACAGGTTGGTTTTGCATATTTTAATTTAAACTTGCTTGTTTAAAAATCGATCGATTTTTAAGATCTCCTACTCGTAACGAATTCCGGCATCTGTCAGTCGTTGCATTGCTTCGCCTAACCTGTCGAGATCGGCAATCAAACTGATTCTTACATATCCTTCACCGCCAATTCCAAAGGCATTTCCCGGCGTAAATACGACCCCGGTTTTCTGCATTACCATCAATGCAAAGTCGGTAGAATTCCAACCCGCAGGGCAGGGAATCCACAGATACATCGTAGCTTTGGTAGGTTTGATGTTCCAGCCCAATTTCGATAGTCCTGCGATGATAAAATCGCGCCGTTCGCGGTAGCGATTTTGGACTTGAGTGACATATTCATCAGGAAGTTCTAGAGCCGTTTGTGCTGCTGTCTGGATGGCAGCAAAAATTCCGTAATCGAGGTTGGTTTTAAGCGTGCGGAGTCCTTGAACGATCTGAGCGTTCCCCACGACAAACCCGACGCGCCAGCCCGCCATATTATAGGTTTTAGAGAGGGTGTGGAACTCGACACCGATTTCCTTAGCACCGGGGATTTCTAGGAGGCTGGTGGGCTTGTAGCCATCGAAGGCGAGTTCGGCGTAGCAAAGATCGTGGACTAGTAGAATCTGATATTCGCGGGCAAAGGCGACGACATCTTCAAAGAAGGCACGCGAGGCGGTGGCTCCGGTGGGGTTGCTGGGATAGTTAAAGAACAGAATTTTGGCTTTACGCGCCACATCTACCGGAATATCGTTGAGATCGATCTCCCAATCATTCTCGGCTTTGAGGATAATATTATGAATTTTAGCACCCGCGATCGCTGGCCCCCGAAAGTGGACGGGATAAGCGGGACTGGGGACTAATACGGTATCGCCAGGATTGATATAAGCGAGGGCGAGATGTCCCAAGCCTTCTTTAGAACCGAGCAGGGGCAAAGCTTCACTATTCGGGTCGAGCGTCACACCATAGCGACGATAATACCATTTGGCGATCGCCCCCCGAAAATTGGCAGTACCTTCAAATGGCGGATAACCATGATTGGTGGCTTCATCCAGAGCCGCCTTCGCTGCCGCAATCACGGGTGCTGGCGCGGCACCATCAGGGTTACCCATGCCCAAGTCGATCAAATCTACACCCTGGCTGCGAGCGTGAGCTTTGAGTTCGTCTAACCGAGCAAATACATATTGGGGTAAGGATTTGAGGCGTTCGGCAGGGCTAATCCAGTCTAAGCTCATTGTCTATAAATTAGTAAGGCAGTTCAATCGTGGGCGTACTTTAACTTCGCCTAGTAACCCAAGTTGCTAGTTATCAGTTTTTAGTGGGATGGGTGTTAGGTTTTAGCTATTAGGTTTTGCGGATCGGATCGCGCGGAGGTTCCCTCTCGCCAGAGTGTTTCACCAAGCAAGGTTCGATCCCATCGCTAATACCCAATACCCAATCCCTAATCCCCAAATATTTAACCTTAGCATAACTAGCAACTTGCGTTAGTACCAGCAACATCTCTAAATCGAGCATCTTCACTAAGTGCCTGCATTTAGAAGATCGGGTTCGGTCGCCAAGTGTGGGCTACGCCCAATTGCTAATACACTATAAAGCTTTTTCGCGATCGATGGTTGAGATGGAGTGGTAAAAGTCGATAGAATAGATAGTACTAGAACTCTACCCGCTTAAAAGCTACAGAATCGATCGAGCTTAACTACTTACTTACCCGCTCCAAGCTAGTAAATATCTAGCTCTAAGCAACGATGATATCGACGGCAACTTTATTGTTGTTCGATCGTCTTGACCCTATATCTCTCCTAACTGCTCGATCGTACATTACCATGTCCAAGTTCTCGATTATTGCGCTGATTGGTGTTGGCACGATCGCCACCGCATTTGTATATCCCCAAGTTCCCGCAGATGCTAGGCTTAGAAAACCCAAGGCTTGTGTCGATCCGCTCCCAATTGCCCAGCGAGTCGAGTTGAAGCTCAAAGCTGATAAAAAAGAGATGGAAAATGACAAACCTGTCTTTAAACCGATCGCCGAAAAATCGTCGGTAAAGCCTGGAGATATTATTAAATATACAGTAATTGCCAAGAACAACGGTCGTTGCCCGCTCAAAAATTTAATCTTAAAACAACCGATTCCACGCGGAACTAATTACCTAAAAGATTCGGCTTCGACGATCGATGGTGCGGAATTATTGTTTAGTATCGACGGTGGTAAAACCTTTTCAGCGCAGCCCAAAATTGGCACAGAACCAGCACCGCCGAGTGCTTATAACTACCTCCGCTGGAAATTTAGCGGTTGGATGTCTACTAAAAAAGAATTTCAGACTAGTTATAAACTTCAGGTGAAGTAAGATCCTATTTTTACTATCTCGATCGAAATTGGCTCGATTCGAGTCCGATCGAAATAGCATCCCAAAACCGAGCAATAGTTTAATATCAATGGACTTTATAATTTCGCTTAATGGATCGTGAATAGTTGTAGTGAAATTGTCATTTACACGTATCGCAACCGAGAACGATTTGCCAATTGGTAAGCGGTGGTAATTTATCCAACTAGAAGCACAGCGCAATCTCGCGCTGACATTGTGTGGGAATTCTTAGAAAGCAGACGAGTTCAGCGGATGTATTTGGATGAGCTGGGAGCAGTAGCAAATTTACCAGTAGGCTTGGGCTTGATGGTATTGACTACGCTGGAGGGGGAAAAGGCTACGTCTGGAGCTAGGGGGTTAATCCAACGGGCACAAGGCAGTCGGGATACGATCGATTTAGTCTCAACGATAATCGTTTAAACTGATAAAATCTTGGCTATTGCCTATACTCATCGCCAAACTCCCACACCCTAATTCATGACCCACTCCAACGAAGATGCTACCCGCGTGCGGGTTTTAAGTGAAGCCTTGCCCTACATCCAAAAATTCGCCGGACGCACCGTAGTGGTCAAATACGGTGGTGCAGCGATGAAAGATAGCACCCTTAAAGATCGGGTGATTCGGGATTTGATTTTTATGTCCTGCGTGGGCATCAGACCGATTTTAGTACATGGTGGCGGGCCAGAAATTAATAGCTGGCTGGAAAAAATCGGCATCGAGCCACAATTTAAAGATGGGTTGCGGGTGACTGATGCGGCGACGATGGATGTTGTGGAAATGGTCTTAGTCGGACGCGTTAATAAAGAAATTGTCTCGCTCATCAATCAATCTGGTGGTAATGGCATCGGCTTGTGCGGCAAGGATGGTAACCTAATCGTGGCACGTCCCGACGGTCGGGAAGGGATTGGTTTTGTAGGGGAAGTTAGCAGTGTGAATGTCGATATTCTCAATACTTTGATTAAAAGCGGCTATATTCCAGTCGTCTCTAGTGTCGCTGCCGACGAAAACGGACAGGCTTATAATATTAATGCAGATACAGTTGCTGGCGAAATTGCCGCCGCACTAGGAGCCGAAAAATTAATTTTATTAACCGATACTCCCGGCTTGATGCGCGATTTTAAAGATCCGACTACCCTAATTCGGCAATTAGATATTCCGGGCGCGCGGGCTTTAATTGAAGATGGTACCGTCAGCGGGGGGATGATTCCCAAGCTGACTTGTTGCGTTCGCTCTCTGGCTCAAGGTGTCAGAGCTGCACATATTATCGATGGCAGGTTACCACACTCGCTGCTACTCGAAATTTTTACCGATACTGGGACTGGCTCGATGATTGTTTCTTCAGGGGCTAACTCGTAAGTTGTCAGCACTAAAATTTAGAGTAGCAGCGAGTGTGGTAACCTGCCATCGATAATATGTGCAGCTCTGACACCTTGAGCCAGAGAGC
>NZ_JANYJC010000008.1 GCF_025361915.1 Chamaesiphon sp. GL140_3_metabinner_50 | reverse complement strand
CCTGGCGGGCCAAAGATCGATCGATTGGCTGCATTGGGCAATCCCCACCTTTACCCGCTCCCAGAGGGGAATATTTCACTTCCAGGCGGTGGCTTTCATCCTTATGATTCGAGCTTTAGCGGGGTGAAAACGGCGGTGTTGCGATTGACGCAAAAGTTGCAAGCTCAAGGGCAAGAATTACCCGTGGCGGATATTGCGGCAAGTTTTCAGCATAGCATCGCGCGATCGCTAACCAAACGGGCGATCGCTTGTGCGACCGATTATGGCTTGGAGACGATCGTTATCGGTGGCGGAGTGGCGGCTAATCGGGGGCTGAGAGACACGTTAGCGGCGGCGGCGAGTCAGCGGGGCATACAGGTGCTATTTCCGCCGCTGGAGTATTGTACCGACAATGCGGCGATGATTGGGTGTGCGGCGGCGGAACATTTAAGCCGGGGGCATGTTTCTCCGTTAAATTTGGGGGTACAGTCGCGGTTATCGATTGTGGATGTGATGAGTTTGTATAGCGGTTGTTGAAAGAACGTTACTGTTAGCTAGCAATTATTATCTAGCCGCTCTGCGTTATCGATGCCGTACTCTAAGCGAAGGGTATCTAGGCGAGTATCCATGAGAGTTTCAGGGTTGATGTAGGCATCTACTTTTTTCTTCACAGTACCACCTTGGCGAATGCCTCGATAATAAAGCTGACAAACTTGGAGTGGATTGACGTATTTGTTGCCTAATGCTCGTCCGGTGAGAGATCGCCACAGCAGTTCGAGAAATACGCCAAAGCTTTGGACATAGTAGTACCAGGGACGCTTCCAGCTCAGGGCAGTGAGTAAAAATCCTAACAATTGTAGTTCAGCACGGAGATCGGTAGAGTAACCTGTGACTACATGCATCAAATCGTGGCGCAATAAGTCTTGCCAGGGGATATGAAATGGCCCCACCTGCATGTCTCGATTTTGGATGAAGTCGGGGTTGGCAGCGTAATACCGAGTTAAGCCTTCACGCAAGGTAAGCGATCGATCTGTCGGGTTAGAATCGGTAGAATAAGTGTTCATAGTATGCTTGTCAAAGGTCAGTTCGAGGGAGTTGAGCCAGCAGCGAGTTCGGTGGCCGATCGACTAAGCTCTAAATAGCGATGCAGATGCTCGGTGATGATGCCGTGCAAAAGTAGCCGCCGCGCTGCACCAAAGGGGGTTTCTGGAGCCAGGGGGTTACGGTTAGCGATCGCATGATTCCAGCGGTAGTCGTCAGTTAGCATACTGATATAGCAGCCAAAGTTTTCGTCAAATTCCAGCGATAGCACTGCTCGTTCAAACTCATCACAGGTCAGCCAGAGGGAGTAAAATACCTTGAATAGTTCGATCGCTGACTCTAGATCCAGCATCTGCCACCAATGCCGCCGACTAAAATCTATCTCAACAGATACGGGTTGAATGCTGTCATAAATTAACCCCCGCGCTTGTACTTCCGCTAACCAATTAGGATTTTCTCGTTGAGCCTGGTGATAATCCAGCACAAAGTTATATAAAATCAAATCGTGTTCGAGAAAAGCATTGTCAGCCAAATCTGCCACTTTGCAGGGGTAAAGAGTCGATTTAGGAATCGCGGGATTCGGTGAATTATCAATTAAAAAATTGACAATATTAGAGCCTAACCCAATGTGACGTACGATTAAGTAGCAGGCTTCTGGACTGACAAAATTGTTGAGAAACCAGGCAGCCGAACGGTGCATAATCCAATAATTGCTAAATTGAAACGGCAGTAATCTTTTGACGATTAAAATTATTGCTAGCATCACGTTAGCAAAGATCTTAATCGGTAATAGTAAATAGCTTCGAGTCCAGTTTTTCAAGTCGCGAATCATGTGCGCTTTAGCTACCGGATCGACTGGGATTGCCCCGTCTAAATATAAAGCATCCCAAGTATCTGGATTGGTGCGGTCGTGCGGCTGAGGGATATATGGAGCTGATAAATAATTCATATTCGAGTGTTTATTTGTCGTGACGATTGATAAGTTGTCGGAAAAGTCTGATTGGCTCCGATCGTAGATCTTAATCCCCCTTTTAAGCTACGGTGTACCGACAAGTTATTTGAGTTGTTGCGTAGTCCCTTTACCCCACCCCAACCCT
>NZ_JANYJC010000336.1 GCF_025361915.1 Chamaesiphon sp. GL140_3_metabinner_50 | reverse complement strand
CCACAGCCAATCACGATCGGACGCTGCTCTAATTCAGACTGGGCATGGGTTACGTAGCGATAACTAGTATCGGGGGTAGGTACCACATGCACATCTTTTTTAAACCGTTGGAGAAGTTGCTGCTCTCTGGTTGTCTCGATATCGATGATATAGACAAACGAAACTGCGCCGCGCTTGCGGGCATCATAGCTACGTTTGAAAATAGTGTAGCTAATTAGATCCTTAGGTGCGATCGCTAATTTTTTAAGAATGACCGATTGGATCTCTGCTGGGGTATGTTCTAGCGGGAGTTTAACTTCAGAAAGGCGGAGCATGAACGTTATCCCGAACGGGTGGGGCAAAATCTACCGTGCTTACTCACTGTAAATGTTTTTGGGGCGATCGAGTAGAATATACAGTCAGGTAACGTGAGTTCTAAATAAGGAAGATTGATTTGCTTCGCTCAAGCACCGCCCTGAACTATCAGTGTCTCCTTCGGAGAGGCTTCGCCAACGGGCTAATAGCTCAAGTTCTCTGAAGAGAACTGCTAAATTGACTAGTTCGTTTTAACGAACTTTTGCTTTTAGCCCCTGCTTGGTGCGCTCAACCGTCGGGTTTCCCGACGAACGCGCATCCGCAAATTCATTTGAGGGCGGTGCAGGAACGAAGCCAGGAGTCATCTATCGCCAATCCTTATCCCGAAGTCAGTTCGGGTACTAGATGTAGAATGCGATTGCCTACGGTACGCTACGCGATCGAATCTAGTTAGCCGCTTCAGCCATTTCGATCGTGCGACCATCGTAATCTTTGACTAAGAAATTTAATGGCTTCTCATTGCGAATCTTGTGCTTGACACCACGGGTTTGAATCCGCATCAGGATTTGCTCCAAGCAATCGCGATCGAAACAGACGTGTCGCTGACGATTTTTTTCGCCGAAACTCGCGCCAGTAATTACATGCAACTGGGTATTCTTCTTGAGCTGATACCACAAACCTTCAGCACCTTTCATCCCTCTGACACTAGCTCTACCCATCGGTGCGGCTAGATACATCGGATCGATACCCGCAGTCCCGATCGTCTGCTCGTAATCGTAGTAATAATGCAACGGTACTTGAGCGATCGACAGATTCAATAATCCTTCGTATAAATCTTGCGCGACTTGAAGATCGGACACCATCACAGTGTAAACCTTGGGGGCACTGGAGAGAAACAGCCACATCGCCCCAGCGTAGGCTGCAAGAAGCATCACCATGATACCTTGGGTCGAAAACAGGCTATCTAGAGGCATAATATCGATCGGGCTAGGATTGAATACATATTAACAGTTTGGACTAATTAATGGCGCAACCGATCGCCATCAAAATCGTGGTTCGGCTATTAGTCGAGATTTTGGCTGGTACTTATTGCCGATTTAGCCGTCCTCGCCATCCCCAAATAATTTTAGACAAATTCACGCTCGTCTGCTATGATGGTAGTCTGTGAATTTTTTCAAACCACATGAAAGCTCAGGAAATCATTCGCTCGATCGAAGCGGAGTATCTAAAATCCGATCTGCCCACCCTTCACGTGGGCGACACCGTCCGTGTGGGCGTAAAAATTCAAGAAGGTAACAAAGAACGGGTTCAACCTTACGAAGGCATCATTATTGCTACTCGTAACGGTGGCATCAACGAGACTATTACTGTACGTCGCGTCTTTCAAGGGATTGGCGTGGAACGGGTATTCCTGTTACACTCCCCCAAAATTGATAGCGTCAAAGTAATTCGTCGCGGTAAAGTGCGTCGTGCGAAACTGTTTTATCTCCGCGATCGCGTCGGTAAAGCAACTCGCGTCAAACAGCGGTTCGATCGTCCTTTGGAATAATTATCTCAAATTTATTTCAAATGTCCTGACCATTAACTTTAGTTTCGTACTATACTATTCTACAGGGTCAGGAAGATCGCTTCCCTCATCCATTACATTTGCGCTTTTAGTTCAGTTGGTAGAACGTCGGTCTCCAAAACCGAATGTCGGGGGTTCAAGTCCTCCAGGGCGCGTCATAAAGATAATATAGATTTGGTCTAAAATGAGAATTTAGTTCAAATTTACCGCAGCTATGAATCCAAATCTGACCGTCACGAAAGATACTCTCTTAGAAACACCGAAACTATCTACCATCGACCTCTTGCAATCTTGGATTGATGGCGAAGATGCCGAAGATCGGAAAGAGACAGGTGACTATCTTATTAAAGTTTTGGATGAGGATCGATCTTCCGTGCGGGAATTCTATCCTACCGAGCTAGAGGGTATCACTTGGTAAAAGCGATTTGGCAAAATATCATATCCAGATAAAAGCATTGTTGCCAAAAATTTAGCCGACGATCTACGACCTAAACTTACATCCTTCACACGGCCCAGTCGGATGTACTGCACAGCGAATTAAGCTCGATCGAGCATTGTACTTACAAGTAGCATCGCCGATGACCCATTGACCATCAATTAAACTTTGTTCGTCAGGACGAGTCGCGGGTTGGACGTAGAGGGCAATTTTGTGTAACTGATAACGCCCGAATTGCAGATGATAGCGATGGCGGCGTTCTAACACAGCATAAGTATTACCTTCGAGATCGAGATAGTTACCCGGTTGCGGAGTCCAATCCAATCGAATCTTAGCAACTACTTCATGCGATCGGGTCAAAATTACCTCAGTAGGCAAAGACTCGGCTTCCCTCATTAGATTTCTATGATGAGCATTAATCCTTATTTTAACGCTTATTTAGTGAAATTACTCGTGGTTGGCGAACGACTCAGAACCAGTCAAAAGTTAAAGGTTTTTAACTTTTGTAGCCTTTTTGAGAACTAGTATCTGTGCCTGCGGTACACTAAGCCTTGATTCTTAGTTTTAGATTTCCTAAAACTTTATCGTTGGGAGGATGATTGTATGTCTCATAGCGTCAAAATTTACGATACTTGTATTGGCTGTACTCAGTGCGTTCGGGCTTGTCCTACCGACGTGTTAGAAATGGTACCTTGGGATGGTTGTAAGGCGCAGCAAATTGCTTCTTCGCCCCGCACCGAAGATTGTATCGGCTGCAAGCGGTGTGAAACTGCTTGCCCTACAGACTTCCTGAGTATCCGCGTTTATTTAGGTGCGGAAACCACTCGCAGTATGGGATTAGCATACTAGTCCCCAATTGTGACTGAAGATTGAGGGTGCGTTGTGGTGCCTTCAGTCACCAGTCACTAGGGAATTAGGTTTTAGGCTTTAGGTTTTAGGTTTTAGTGGATAGGGGATAGGGAATAGGGAATTAAAATCCAAAATATTTCTGCCCATCTTGTTACATTCGATCGCAGGTTGGGTAATTATAATAGGATGGCAAGGTCAGGATCTACATGAGTGAGACTGCCATAAAAATGCTAAAACTAGGATCGCCGTTGCGGGAGAATTAGACTGTATGTGTGGAATTGTTGGCTATATTGGCACACGATCGGCCCAATCCATTCTAGTCTCAGGATTAGAAAAACTCGAATACAGAGGTTATGACTCCGCCGGAGTAGCAACCATTATTGAAGGAACTTTAGACTGTATTCGCGCCAAAGGTAAGCTTTACAACCTGCGCGAAAAAATTGAAATAGCTCCCAATCACGCTCCTATCGGCATCGGACACACGCGCTGGGCAACACACGGCAAGCCTGAAGAATACAACGCCCACCCCCACACAGATACATCGAGAAGACTGGCGGTAGTGCAAAACGGTATTATTGAAAATTATCGCGAACTGCGCGAGGAATTGAAAAAACAAGGACATGTATTTCGATCGGAAACCGATACCGAAGTTATCCCCCATCTGATCGCGCAATGCTTTGCTGAAGGCGCGGATACCTTAATGGTAGCAGTCCGCCAAGCCGTAGCCAAATTATCTGGTGCCTTTGCGATCGCCGTAATTTCGGCAGACTATCCCGATGAATTAGTTTTAGCCAGACAGCAAGCACCGCTAGTAATTGGCATCGGTGAAGGCGAATACTTTTGTGCGTCCGATACTCCAGCGATCGTGCAATACACTCGCACCATTTTACCCCTAGAAAATGGCGAAATGGCCCGACTGACCAGAGATGGTGTCGAAGTATCGACCTTTGCAGGCGTGAAAGTGCGGCGCACGCCCCATAATATTAACTGGAATCCGATCGCGGTTGAAAAACAAGGTTTCCGCCACTTTATGGCAAAAGAAATTTACGAACAACCCGCCGTAGTGCGGACTTGTCTGGAAGCCTACCTCAACCCCGATTGGATGCCCGGTAGCACCGACTCCCCAGTTAAACTCAACCTGCCCGAATCTATCTACACCGATCTCGAAAATATCCAAATCGTCGCCTGCGGTACCAGCCTTCATGCCGGAATGGTAGGCAAATATCTGCTTGAAGAACTCGCGCAGATCCCCACCGCCATTCAATATGCGTCCGAATTTCGCTACTCTCCCCCACCCCTAACCGCCAACACCCTCACCATCGGCATCACCCAATCTGGAGAAACCGCCGACACCCTCGCCGCCGTCGAAATTGAGAAATCTCGCCGCCAAGACAAAGCACCCAAATATCATTCCCGCCTCCTCGCCGTCACCAATCGTACCGATAGCGCAATTACCCGCGTCGTAGACTGCGTAATCGACACCCACGCAGGCATGGAAATCGGCGTAGCCGCCACCAAAACCTTCATGGGTCAATTGCTAGCATTTTACGTTTTATCGATCGATCTAGCCCATCGTCGCGGGACTGCTACACCCGATCGACTCGCCGAAATCATCGCTGGCTTAAAAGTCCTCCCCTCCCAAATCGAAGTCATTTTAGAAACCCAAGAAAAATACATCGAAGAACTCTCCCACAGCTTCCTCGATACCCACGATGCAATCTTCTTAGGACGCGGCATTAACTTCCCGATCGCCCTAGAAGGTGCCCTAAAATTAAAGGAGATCAGTTACATCCATGCTGAAGGTTACCCATCTGGAGAGATGAAACACGGCCCAATCGCCCTCCTCGATGCTAAGGTACCCGTAATTGCGATTACCATGCCAGGGAAAGTATATGAAAAAGCAGTTTCAAACGCCCAAGAAGCCAAAGCGCGAGATTCGCATTTGTATGGAGTAGTTGCCGCCAGCGATAAAGATGCAGCGGAGATTTTTGATAAGGTTTTACCCGTACCAGATGTCGATGAATTACTGTCGCCAGTTTTAACAGTTATTCCGATGCAATTGATGTCATATCACATCGCCGCAATGCGCGGCTTAGATGTCGATCAGCCTCGTAACCTTGCCAAGTCGGTTACGGTTGAATAGTTATTTTAATGTAAAAAAGTTGTATAGTAGATTCCGTAGGTGTTCTTACATTTACGGATTTTTTCTGTAAAAACATGCAAATTAAATCTATAAAAGTTGATAATTTTAAATCGCTAGTTAATTTTGACTTACCTTTAACCAAGTTTAGTTGTTTAGTCGGTCTAAATGGTTCAGGAAAATCTACTGTGTTACAGTTCTTTGATTTTTTGTCTCAACAAGTTAAAGGCGATATCAGTGGTTGGTTGAAAAAGCGGCAGTGGGAATCTTCCGATATTAATTCAAAATTAAATCGTAAAAAAAATATTAATTTTGAAGTTTTACTTTCTCATGTAGATTCAGATGATTATCCTGTTGATATTAAGTGGTCTGCTAGCTTTAATTTTCAAACGCTACGCTGCACTAATGAGCGAGTAGAATTGAACAATCACCCACTTTTACATGTGGAAAACAAAAGTTATAATGTATGGAACTTTAAAGAAAATTCAGCATCTTTTAATTATACCGAAGATGGAAAATTAGTTACGTGCCATGATTTCTACGTAGGTTTATCAGGGGAAATTCCTTTTGATTATCAGGGATCTATAATATCACAGATTAAGGAATCTCAACTACGTAGAGAAGTACAGGATCTGAAAAAATTCTTCATCGATCTACATGCCCTCGATCTATTAGCTCCCGAACTACTCAGACAAAGAACTAGAGACGCAGGTAATAGCTTAGGATTAGGTGGTGAGAAGCTATCGGCATTCTTGCATGAAATTGGTGGAAATGAACGGGATAGTATTCAAGCAAAATTAGCTAAGATTTATCCACGATTTCGAGATATTGATATATTATCGATGCGATCTGGCTGGAAAAGCCTCACCGTTAGAGAGCAGTTTGGAGATACGATCGTCAAGACGGAAGCTCGACATGTAGCTGATGGATTCTTGCGGATGCTAGCGGTTTTTGCTCAACTATCTAAAGAGCAAAGTTTTCTATTGCTCGATGAAATAGAAAATGGCGTTAATCCTGAATTGATTGAGTTTCTGGTAGATGAATTAGTGGCAGCTCGCCCACAGGTATTGATTACCACCCATAGTCCGATGGTTTTAAATTACCTAGAAGATGATATTGCGATCGCCGGAATTATTTATATCTACAAAAATCAGATTGGGGCGACTCAAGCAATTCGATTATTCGATATCCCCAGAATGCGGGAGAAGTTGACGGTGATGGGTGCAGGAGAAGTATATGAAGATACGCTGTTGACGCAGCTAAATGCAGAAATTTTGGGAGCTAATTGATGCATTTAGTGTTGAGTGGAGAGGGTGCGTCGGATGTTGGGAGCGATTGCGAAAATATCGGCCCGATTACCAAATTAGTCGATCTGTTAACCGAGAGGCGATTAGGTTACTCTTTGGTTGAATATCAAGCTTTGACGTTATTCTCGAAAGCAGAATTAGCCACTCGTGCCAAACAGATGAAAGCTCGATCTCGTAAGGGTAAAAAGCAACCAAGTGAAACGCGCTATTTTTATAACAATGCTCGCGCTTTGGCTTTATTGGCAAGAGAACTAGAAGCACGAGATCGGGTAGTTGTTTTATTCAGAGATGGAGATGGTACGGCGACAAGCACTCGACAGGAATGGGCGCAGAAACTTCAATCGATGCTGGATGGGTTTGCCGTAGAGGGATTGACTACGGGTGTACCCATCTTGCCCAAACCAAAATCTGAAGCTTGGTGGCTGTGTGCCTTACGCGATAATTATCAAAATTGTCAGCAGTTGGAAGATGAGTCGGGTAATGATGCTTCGCCTAATTCGTTAAAAAGTCAAATTGAGGCACATTTGGGCGAACCCGCTACTCGATTGTTGCTCAATGATAAAATCGATGCTGGTGAAATCGATATCGATCGCATGAACTATCTGCCTAGTGTGACGGCATTTAAGGATAGACTGAACGAAGTATTGGATCTGCTCGGCTGTCCTCAACAAAAATAGCCCTCACCTGTGAAGGCGAGGGCTGTTTCGATCGGTGCTTTAAGCAATAACCTGAACTTGTCTATCGGTAACTCTAGCGGTAAAAATTTGTAACTTCACAGTCGCATCGTCTAGGCATTCGCCTGTCACCAGACTAAAATTTTGCTTGTAGATTGGCGATGCAACTTTAGGAATGCCATTACGATCGCCGACAATACCTCTTGATAAGACGTATGCTTTACTAAACGGATCGTAATTCTCGATCGCATATACATCTTCTCCTTCGCCGACTCTAAACACGGCGATTTGTCGATCGTTTACTAAGGCACAAACGCCTGTGTTTGGTAAGATTCGCTCTAAGGAGCAGATCGTTGTCCACTGTTGTGTTGTTGACTGAATTGATTCTGTTTGGGTCATGAAATTTATGATTTATTGACAGAAATGGTAGTAAAGGATCCCCCTAAATCCCCCTTAAAAAGGGGGACTTCCGGATCCGGTTCCCCCCTTTTCAAGGGGGGTTAGCGGCTCGCGCTCGTCGGGTTCCCCGACGGTTTAGCGAGACAAGACAGGGGGGATTCTCAGGGCATTCGAGGGAAAATATTTCTTAAATATTATCTACCGATCGATCTCTAACAATTGCCGTTCGTGCTCGAAAACTGGGCGGTTTTGTCCGCGCTCTTCGACTAAAACAATATTAGGATCGGGTGCGTCGGTATTGACGAAGTGTTGGAAGCGTTGGAGCTTGACGGGATCTTTAAGGGTTTTATCCCACTCGCAAGCGTAGGTAGCGACTTGATGTGCCATTTCTGCTTCGAGTTCTTCAGCGATGCCGAGGGAATCATGAATAATCACATCTTGCAGATATTCCATCCCGCCTTCGAGTTTATTAAAC
>NZ_JANYJC010000334.1 GCF_025361915.1 Chamaesiphon sp. GL140_3_metabinner_50 | reverse complement strand
CGAAATATTTTGATGGAAGCAGTGCAGAAAGCTCAAGAACGAATAGCCGAAATCGAGCGTGGCACAGTTCAAACAATTCCTGGAGATATTGCCCTGGAACAAATCCGGCAACTTTTAAAGAAATGAAATATGAATTTCACCTTGCCGTGTAACGACCGCCAGATTACTATTTTGATTGACAGGCACGAACAAATCGTCATACAATAGTGAATTGTCAACAGTTGGAACCAATAGGTGACTGTCAAAATTTTCTAAAACATGCCAACCATCCAACAGCTCATTCGCAAAGCCCGCGAAGACTACAAAGTCAAAACCAAATCACCCGCACTGAAGGAATGCCCTCAGCGTCGTGGTGTTTGTACTCGCGTTTACACGACTACACCCAAGAAACCTAACTCAGCTCTACGTAAAGTAGCGCGGGTGCGGCTCACTTCTGGATTTGAAGTCACCGCCTACATTCCTGGGATCGGTCACAACCTTCAAGAACACTCCGTGGTGATGATTCGTGGCGGTCGGGTAAAAGATTTACCTGGGGTCAGATATCACATCATTCGCGGTACGCTAGATACCGCTGGGGTGAAGGATCGCAAGCAAGGTCGTTCCAAGTATGGAACCAAGCGACCTAAAGCTCCTAAATCGTAAGTTTCATAATTTAGATGGCGATCGCTCGACATTTTTTGAGTGCGTTATTAACATCTACAAGCTTACAGACCGATCGCATCCAGCAAGACTGCAAACAATCCTATGCTGAGGGTATTGTTGCCTGCAATTGCCTTGAGTGTCAGCGATGGACATTCGAGCGGCAACTACAGATAATTGCTGAAGTAGAGATAAATTGGTAGTTTCCGGTTTCGTTGCAAATGGCTCAAAGACCATCGTTAGATGTTCGCAAAGCCATCACTGAAGATTCCTAGATTAATCCTCAATGCAAATAAGTAAGTGACCGAAGGCGAGCCACAGATGCTCTCATCCAGAGGTTGTAACAACGTCAGTACCTAAACCAATCACCAATTCAACTTTCGTATGTCTCGCAGAACCAAAGTCGTCAAACGCCCAGTGCCACCAGATGCTGTTTATAACAGCCGTCTAGTGAACATGATGGTGCGCCGCATTATGTATAGCGGTAAAAAATCAGTCGCTTATCGGATTATTTACGAAGCGATGAAAACTATTGAAGAGCGGACTGGGAACGATCCGCTCGAAACCTTTGAAAAAGCTGTTAAAAATGCTACTCCCCTAGTGGAAGTCAAAGGTCGTCGGGTTGGTGGTGCTACCTACCAAGTACCGATGGAAGTAAAAGCCGAGCGCGGTACGGCACTCGCCATGCGCTGGTTGATTAACTACTCTCGCTCTCGTGCGGGTAAATCGATGGCTGGTAAATTGGCTAACGAGCTAATGGATGCAGCTAATGAAACCGGAAGTGCGATCCGCAAGCGTGAGGAAACTCACCGGATGGCAGAAGCGAATAAAGCCTTCGCACACTACCGTTACTAAACCGATTCGGTTTTCACTCTATTTGGGAACACTCACGATCGAGCGAGTGTCCCCAAAAACGTCTACAATCTTAGTAAAGATTAACAAATTTATAATCGGCAGCCGACAAGTTAGGAGGTTATTGTGCCACGTACCGTCCCGTTTGAGAAAGTACGCAACATCGGGATTGCAGCCCACATTGATGCGGGTAAGACAACCACGACCGAGAGAATATTATATTATTCTGGGGTTGTTCATAAGATCGGCGAAGTTCACGAAGGAACTGCCACCACCGACTGGATGGTGCAAGAGCAAGAGCGTGGAATCACCATCACCGCAGCCGCAATCAGTACGACTTGGAAAGATCATAAGATCAATATCATCGATACTCCAGGACACGTAGATTTTACGATCGAAGTCGAACGTTCGATGCGGGTACTCGATGGTGTAATTGCTGTATTCTGCTCCGTTGGTGGCGTTCAGCCTCAATCGGAGACGGTATGGCGACAAGCCGATCGTTATAAAGTGCCTCGGATCGTCTTTGTGAATAAGATGGATCGGACTGGTGCGAATTTCTTCAAAGTTTACGAACAAATTCTCGATCGGATGCGCGTTAAC
>NZ_JANYJC010000298.1 GCF_025361915.1 Chamaesiphon sp. GL140_3_metabinner_50 | reverse complement strand
TCAACATGGTACCGCGATCGTCACCCTTGCCGCACTGTTAAACTCGCTCAAATTAGTTAAAAAATCCCTCGATACCGTCAAAGTTACCATTAATGGTGCGGGTGCGGCGGGGATTGCGATCGCTAAATTATTTACTACCGCAGGTGTCAAACATATCTGCATCTGCGATTCTAAAGGAATTTTATCTACCAGTCGCACCGATTTAAACCCTGAAAAACAAGAATTTGCCGTCGCTCAAACTGGTACCCTCGCCGATGCGATGGTAGGTGCGGATGTCTTTCTTGGTGTCAGCGCGCCGGGAGTCGTCACGGTCGAAATGGTAAAATCGATGGCAACAAATCCGATCGTGTTTGCGATGGCGAATCCCATTCCTGAAATTCAACCGGAATTAGTCAGCAATGACGTTGCAGTAATGGCAACCGGACGCAGCGATTACCCCAATCAAATCAATAACGTCCTCGCCTTCCCTGGTGTTTTTCGCGGTGCGATCGATTGTCGTGCCAATCAGATTACCATCAATATGTGTCTCGAAGCCGCCAAAGCGATCGCATCCCTCATCAACCCTAACGAACTCAATCGCGAGTACATTGTCCCCTCTGTTTTCGATAAGCGTGTCGCCACCGCCGTCGCTTCTGCGGTGCAGAAAGCCGCAAGGGAAGAGGGAATTGCTAAATATTAGGCTTTAGGCTTTAGGTTTTGGGCTTTGGGTTTCATGTTTTGGGTTTTGGGTTTTAGGGAAAAAGGGTAAAGGAACTACAAACACTCCCAACTCTCCCAACTCCCAACTCCCATCTCCCCGCTCGATTTATGAGAGAATAGGGAATTATTAGTTGAATTTTAATAATCGAAAATATAGGTAATTTAAGAATATGCAAGTAGGCGACCGCGTTCGTGTCAATACATCTGTAGTCATTTATCATCATCCCAAACATCGCGGTCAGGCTACCGACATTCAGAACCAAGAAGGTATCATCGATAAAATTGCCACTGAATGGAAAGGTCGCCCTGTCAGTGCCAATTTTCCACTGGTTGTCAAGTTCGATCTCGATAAACTTCGGGCGCACATGCGATCGGATGAACTAGAAGTAATTTAACCCTCGTCGGTTGGGTAGAAGCCTGCAAACCCAACATTTCTGGCATGTTGGTGTGTGAGTTGGGTTTTGCTATCGCTCAACCCAACCTACGAACCTTACTTTAATCCATCTGTATTATTCAAATTAATTTGAGTTTGTGGCTGGACGATTTGGGTAGTATTTCCGACATTTGCCAGTTGCAAAAAGGCATTCAGTGGCCCAAAATTAGTAGCATGGACGATCGAAGGTACATCATAGCCTTTAAGGTCTACCGAGCATTCTTTAAATACGCGATGTTTGCCGAGTAATGGTGCTAGATAACGATAAGTAGAAGCTCCGATCGCAATTTCAGCATTAAGATCTTTGGTAATTGTTTCGAGTCTAAATGCGGCGTTGACTGTATCGCCTAATGCCGTATAGTCTGGTCTGTCGCTACTGCCTGCATTACCAATCATCGCATGACCTGTATTGATGCCCGCCCCAATTTTCAGCTCGAATGGTAATGGATATTGCTGGCTCAACTCTCTGGTCATTTTATTGAGGTCGTCTAATGCCAAGAGAATATTCATCATCTCTTGTTTAGTAACGGTTTCGCCGTTATGAAACCATAATGCCATCAAGGCATCACCAATATATTTATCCACCCAACTCCCGCGATTGCGAATGATCGCCCCAGCATTGCGGAACCAAGTACTCATCACTTCAGAGAGTAAATTTTCGTTAGTCTGACGGGTGAGAATGGTAAAGTTTCGCATATCGACTACCATCACAGACATCAACTTCCGCAGGTGCAATACTGATGTTACCGTACCATCGAGAGTACCTTCGGCATCTATTCCCAGCGAACCATCGGCTCTAGGACAATGAAATTCAAATTCAGTTTGACCGAAAGTAATTGTATCCCCATCATGAATCGTGACAGGAATGCTGACTCTGCGCCCATTGACAAATGTGCCGTTACTACTGCCTAAATCGATGAGATAGTGATCGCCAGCATCGGTGTACTGAATCATCGCATGATTGCGAGAAATACACCGATCTTTGACGACAAATTGATTGTCATCTCCCCGACCGACAGTCCAGCAGTTGCCATCAGTTAATGATAGCTGGCGTTGACCGTTGTCAGTATTGAGAATTAGATGAGGTGAGATGCCCTGGTTCACGGTTGGGTAAAAATATGACGGTGAACTAGTCTATTGATACCTGTGCGATACTAACCGAATCTAGACCAATAATTTAGGCATGGCTAGCAACCCACAGAAACAAACTATCAACGACGATCGTGGTCAGGACTGCGCCGCTAAAGGCGTACCAATGCCACTGCTTCGTTCCTAAAGGTATTATACCCACACCCAATAGTAAATTTACGAGTACCACTGCCCAGGCTGTACCCCAAGGCGTGCGAACTTGCCCGATCGCTTGCTGTAAGATCGGCATAGCAAGTGTTGGATCGACTTGCATTACTTGTTTCCAATGCTCCATCAAGCCAACTTGATAAAAATATAAATCGGTAATTGCCGTTCCGACGAGCGAACCGAGGTAAAATAAAGCTCCAACCTTGCCAACACCGCGCCACAATGCCCAAATAGCAAAGGGTACGCCAATTGATTCGATCGGAATATGAATGGCAGGCTCCCATCTAAACCAGCCCCAATAAATCGCTCCAGCTAACCAACTCCAGCTAAATCCTAAAATCAGATCGCCCCAAATTTGGCTCTGAGCGCGTTGAGATAAGATCCACCCCAAACTAACCCACAAAATGGTGAGCACAACGCTCAAGACTGGATAATGCCGCACTAGGGGAGCTTCAATAAAGACAGGAACAGATACTAAAAATGCCGATCCGGCAAATACACCCCAATTGCTCTGGAGTTGCCATCGCCACGTTCCGTTAGTTTCGCTGGATTTATAGCTAGAGTTAAACAAAGTATTATAGAGATTATTGACTTAATGTTTAGTTATATAAAGGTATTATATGAGCTATATTGCGATCGAGCAAGACAGCAAACCTTGTAGATAATGACTTTGACAGCTTATTCGGTCAATAATATCCCGATTATGATTATGAGAAGTAGCTCTTTGAGGAGTTAACATTTGTTACGGGGAGCGACGATCGGTATAAAGTCTGACTGGTTAGTTGCCCGATCGTTAAACGATTCTAAAGAATTTACCGAGCGTCCGATTTCTAGCTAAATTCCTGCCCTGTGAGCTAGGTATACGCATCGCTCGGACTACACAACTACGCACTCATACTTAAATGCTGCTACCATTTCGCAACCCGTTGGCTAGATTGAATCGTCAGTTATTTGAGATCGGACTCGCACTGGGAAGTGGCATTTTAATGGGGCTGACATTCGCACCCGTTGAAGCTTGGTATCTAGCGTGGGTGGCACTCGCACCGCTCTGGTATTTAATCTGTCGCCAGCAACATTCTGCCGCCATTATTTATGGCTTAGGCTGGGGCATTGGCTGTTATGGATTGGCTTTGAGTTGGATTTTTGGTATTCATCCAATGACGTGGATGGGGGTGCCGTTTTTAGCTAGTTTGGGGATTGCGACTTTTTGCTTGACTTTTATCACTTTGTGGGGAGCAAGTTTAGTAATCTTCTGGTCGATCGGGATGCGGTTTATTAATTCTAAATCTCAATTAAATCCATTTATTCGCGTCCTGTTAGGTACGGTTTTATGGTGTGGATTGGAAGAGTTATATAGTCTTACCGATTTGTGGTGGACATCGATCGCAATGACTCAAAGTCCGCATAATTTAGCCATTTTACATTTAGGGCAATTATCTGGGCCGACTACTGTTACTGGTGGGATCGTGTTAGTTAATGGTTTAATTGCCGAGGGCTGTTTAGCGATCGAACAAGGTCGTCATCTAAAAATATTTCAAAAAATTCGGTATGGCTTTCCTTATTTTGGCAGCGCGATCGCGTCATTGATTGTGTTCCACTCGATCGGGTCTTATTTAGCTAACCAGTTGCTCGTTGAGCCGATCGAGTCTAGTCTAAAAATTGGGGTTATTCAAGGCAATATTAGTAATGAAGTCAGACATTATCAGTCTGGATACGATCTGGCAATGGATCGCTATACGAGCGGCTATAAATCTCTTGCTGATGAGGGCGTAGCCGCAGTAGTTACACCAGAAACAGCCCTGCCTTATACAGAAAGTCAAATTAAGCGCACTTCATTTTATCAAGCAATATTAACTCAAAAAGTACCCGTGTTTATGGGTGGATTTGGTGAAGCTGGGCGAAAGATGACTAATAGCATTTTGACGATCGATGGTGAGGGTCGAGTTATCAGCCGCTATAATAAGTCTAAATTAGTTCCCTTAGGTGAATATATTCCCTTCGAGCAATTTATCGGTAAACTTATTAGTACGATCTCACCGTTCGATTTGAATTTGATCGCTGGTAATTTTGACCAGATCGTCCACACACCATTTGGTAATTTTATTTTTGGCATCTGTTATGATTCAGCCTATCCCGAAAACTTTCGCCGTCAGGCTCAGACTGGACAATTAATTATTACGGCATCTAATGATGCTCATTATAGTAGCGGAATGCCACCACAACATCACGCCCTCAACTTGATGCGGGCGATTGAAACAGATCGATGGATGGTGAATGCGAGTAATACTGGTTATTCTACATTTATCGATCCGCACGGGCGCACGCAATGGATCTCGAAACTTAATGAATTTGCCGCTCACTCACATCAAATTTATCGCCGCAATACTCAAACTTTATACGTCAGATTTGGTAATTGGTTGACACCGCTATTATTCGCGATCGGGTTAATTTTATTTATCTGGCATTCTCGATTAGAAATGTTAAAATAAGTATGGGTGTGTCGATTGTAAAACTCTACATTTTCTGGATTTAAGGAATCACAATGCACTTATTTCAATGTCTTGTCAACGATTTCGATCGGTTTTGTGACGATCTCGACGATTTATTATTCGCCGAGTGGACGCAGACAAATCCATGTCGGAAAACAGCTCCTCAGCAACGTTCGCCTCGCACGTTCGCAGATTATAATCGGGCAATTCAAGCCGCACCAACCGATGCAAATCTCTATTACAATCGTGGCACCATTAGATCGCGCAACGACAATTCTCTGGCTATCGCCGACTATACTCAAGCCATCACACTCGATCCTAATTTAGCGCAAGCATACGCCGCTAGAGCCATCAGTTACACCCAAATCGATCGACTAACCGATGCAATTACCGATGCCGATCGGGCGATTTCCCTCAATCCCGATCTCAAATGGGCTTACCATGTCAGAGGTACCGCCCGATCGTATACTGGAGATAACCAAGGCGCGATTGCCGATTTTACTCGTTGCACTCAGCTCGAACCTAGTGCCACCGCTTACTATAATCTCGGTGTCAGCCAATTGACGATCGATCTCTACACTTCAGCCTTAGCCAGTCTATCTAAATCGATCGATCTCCATCCAGAGCTGGCTAGCTACTATGCACGCAGTATTACTTTGACTGGCTTAGGCGATACTTTCGGTGCCGATCGTGACTATAGCGAAGCTCTCTCTCGCGAAACCCCCGGTGCTGGGAGCCTTTATTCTAATGACGAACATGCCTATTATTTCCGCGCCCTAGCACGGTTGGCAAGAGGTATGCGCGAAACTGCCAAAGCCGATTTTCTCATCGCGATCGAAATCTGCGATCGTCATCATAATGGCGCACTCAGTCAACTAGCAACCGCTAAAATTGCCGAAATCGATCGAATCTAAATTATTCTGTTAAATTTAGATCCCTCCCCTTTATAGAACCCATTTGAGATCTTCGAGTGGGGTGGGTGTATGGGATCGATTCCGAATAATTCTCAAAATCTCAATCAAACCCGCCAACCCTACTGATAACCGATCGATCGTCACCATCCATGAATCCTTACAATCGATCGAACATCATCATCTACCCACGATCGAAAACCGATCGATATTTGCTAGTGGGGTTGGGCGGGTTCGTTCACAATTTCTGGAATTTGGCGACGATCGTTAGCACAAATCCGCCTCTACAGATCTAATAATATGAGATCGACCTTTATCCCCAGCCACACATTCGCCTGTACGGGTTCGTAGATGGCTTTGTTTATGCGTTGGCGTAGCCTCTCGTAAGAGAATCGATTCTTCATCGATCGACTACAAATCTTGCCATGCAACTTCTTCTGCTGGTTTTAACCAGTTTTTCTGAAGGATCGTTTCACTGAGCAAGGCAGTTTCCATCATCCCTTGCTGATGTTTAACTTTCAGATATTGTAAATAATCCAAGACTTTGGACAAAATACCATTACTTACGGTAGGCTACGCCAACGGGGGTGTTTTCAGTTTCTTGAATAATTTTTTCTCGAATATTCATATTTCATACCCGAACAACTGATGGGTGCAATAGCCGAAACATTTTAGGCAGATATCCTTTCGTTGTGAACGGAACGAGCAAATTCAAAAACTTTGGATAGATTATCTTCTGGTAAAGCAGATAAGATCGCCTGAATTTTTTCAGCGATTGGCACCCAAGTTTTAGAAGCAGATCGCCAAACTACAACAAAGGAATCTACCGATAGTGTAACCAACGCGATCGATTCTCCATCTGAATTGGTAAATTCTACCTCATACTGTGAATTGTCATATTCTTCGCAAATGGCACCTCGATCGCCCGCAGAGAGGCTATGAGCAGGTAAATCGATCGTGAGTTCGATGACATCGAAAAGTTCGGGATTTTTCATGGCCGTTTTTTCACATATAAGGTGACTAATCTAGCAAAATCAGTTTCTGGCTGAACTATCCAGCCAGCCTGAATCCTTACGTTTGATTTTCGGTACCTACTACTTCTAAATCTACCCGATATCGCTGTCCGTGTTGGTCTTCACTTGTTGGGATGACTTCGGCTGACATCACCTGAGATTGGATTTGTTCGAGTAGCAATTGATAGTTATCTCTGTTGTAACCCAAGACACGTTGAAAGACTATTGCTTTGTCCGCTCCGATGGGGTTATCGGGGTTCAATGCGTATTCTGTTAGCTTGCGTGGATCGATCTCAATGTGGGAAACAACGTCACCTAGTTTCATTTTACTGCACCCTTCGATCTATCTACAATTATATTCTCACGATCGACATCAATGCGACCTTTATCTCCACCCACATATTCACCTGTACGGGTTCGATTACTTGTAAAATAAACTTAAATATATATCCTCAACAAAGCTATGACTTTCAGTGATTTAGTCGAAACTGTCAAAGGTCTTTCGATCGATGAAAAAGAGGAGCTGCAAATGTTGTTGAAGCAATATCTTCGGGAAGAACGGCGAGAAGAGATATATAAGAACTTTAAGTTAGCACAGGAGGAAGAACAAGGGGGCGAATTGAAATATTCTGCCAATATCAACGAACTCAAGAGATCGATTGAGGAATAGTTGTGGAAGTCAGTTTTAGTTCTTCATTCAAGCGTGTTTTCAAAAAACGTATCAAAGGTAATCCCGATCTAGAAACTAGGTTTTGGCAAAAATTGGAACAGTTCACGCTCGATCCTTTCGATCGCATATAACCACGATCGAAATCGGATCGCCGTCGATGATTTGCTGGTGGGGTTGGGCGGGTTCGTTCACAATTTCTAGAGTTTATCAATGATTATTAGCATAAACCCGCCCCTACAGATCTAATAATAAATACGATCGAATCATATATAATTTTGGATTAGATTCAGTTGTTTGGGCATGATGAAATACAATCCCGATCGCTACCATCGCCAATCGATTCGGCTCAGTCGATATGATTACTCGAAATCTGGGGCATACTTTATCACTATTTGTACATATGAACGAGAACATATATTTGGCGACATTGTCGATGAAATAATGGTTTTGAACGCATTTGGCGATTTTGCTAGATCGCATTGGCAGCAATTAACACAGTATCATCCAAATATCATCATGGATGAATCGATCGTCATGCCAAATCATCTACATGGCATTATTTTTTTAGATGAATTAATAGAGAACACGAAATCGATTTCTGAAATTATTCGAGGGTTCAAAACATTTTCAGCAAAGGCAATTAATAAGGAACGCGGTTTGCGGGGTGTTCCAGTCTGGCAGAGAAATTATTACGATCGCATCATTAGAGACGAATTAGAACTCGCTCGCGTCAGACAATATATTATTAACAATCCCCAAAATTGGGACACAGATAAAAATAACCAAAACCAATCATCCACCCACACAGATCTGTAGGGGCGGGTTTATGCTAGAAATCATCGATAAATTCTATAAATCTCGAACGAACCCGCCCTCCCCACCAATAATGGATCGATCGTCACCATCCATGAATTCCAACGATCGATCGAATATAACCACGATCGAAAACCGATCGATAATTTGCTGGTGGGGTTGGGCGGGTTCGTTCACAATTTCTGGAATTTGGGGACATTTATTTGCATAAACCCGCCCCTACAGATCCAATAATATGGGATAGATCGAACTACCCACCCACACATTCGCCTGCACGGGTTCGTAGGGGCGGGTTTATGAGATCGATCTCGCACAATTCTAAAAATCTAAATCAAACCCGCCCTCCCCACAGATAATCGATCGAACATCATTTTGATAATTTTGGTAATATTTATGGAAGCAGTGAATCGTTTAAATAATTTATTATCTTCATATGATGAGTGTAGTTTATCATCCTTTGATGGCTGCCGTTTAGTAATAATTGGAGATTTCGATCTTACTTATCATCATGCTTTTGAAGCAGAGTTTGTGGAAGTTAGCTACATTAATTGCCCGACTTATTTCTATGCTCAGGTATTTCGTTTGGCTACTTCAGACGAACGGAAAAAGCTTGAGTTTGAGCTTGCAAACTATATAAATTTAGAAGATTACATTTTCTGTATTGAGTCAGACGAACGACATTTTTTTATTGCAGCAGAAAGTCTTATTATTCGTGAAGGATCGATACCACATCATCAAGCTGATAATTTCAAGTAAAAATGATGAACTTTATTTCATAAAAAAACACGAGTCGAAATCAAATTCCGACTCGTGCGTCTTTTAAACCTAAATTTCCTAACCCATCAATTTCTTAACCGCAGCCATA
>NZ_JANYJC010000221.1 GCF_025361915.1 Chamaesiphon sp. GL140_3_metabinner_50 | reverse complement strand
TTCTCGATCGCAAAGCGTCTCCACGGGAGCATCGCCAAGCTGCTGTTGAGGATATGTTAATATAGATAGTGGCAGTTAAATGGCGATCGACCCCAGATCGCCAGTATAATTGCCAATTGTCCATAATCAGAGATAGATGATGGCAGCAGCAGTAAATATTCAAAATCTGTCCAAGAGTTATGGAAACGTCTCCGCAGTTAAAGACGTATCCTTCCAAGTCGAGCAAGGCGAAATATTTGGCTTGCTCGGCCCCAATGGTGCTGGTAAAACTACGACCATTCGGTGCTTGTGTACCCTTGCCAAGCCCGATAGCGGCACGATCGAAATCGGCGGAGTTTCCGTCGTCGAGTACCCCCGCGAAGCCCGGAAACGCCTCGGTTATGTCGCTCAGGAAGTCGCGCTCGACCCAGTGCTGACTGGGCGAGAATTGCTCGAACTCCAAGCTTCTCTCTACCATATTCCTAAAGCGGAAGCCCGACAACGCATCGAGGTCTTGCTAGAAATCCTCGACTTAAATAGTTATGCCGATAAAAAAACGGGCACCTACTCCGGCGGCTTAAAACGCCGGATCGACCTAGCAGCGGGACTATTACATCAGCCCGAAGTCCTAATTTTAGACGAACCGACAGTCGGATTGGATATCGAGAGTCGGGTAGTAGTCTGGGACTTCTTACGCCAGCTTCGCGCGAGTGGCACGACGATTTTGATTACCAGTCATTATCTCGAAGAAGTAGACGCATTAGCCGATCGAGTCGGAATTATCGATCGCGGTTTAGTGATTGCCGAAGGTACGCCCACAGATCTTAAAAATCAGTTAGGCGGCGATCGGATCGTCCTGCGAATTCGGGAATTTACCCCCCTCCCCGAAGCCGAAAAAGCACAGCAGATGCTCCGCGAACTTCCTTTCGTGCAAGAAGCGATTGTCAACTCAACTTCGGCAAACTCCCTTAATTTAGTCGTCACACCCGATCGCGACGTGCTAATGACCATCCAGCAATCGTTACAGACGGCGGGGATTCCTATTTTTGGCATCTCCCAATCGCGCCCCAGTCTAGATGATGTTTATCTAGCCGCCACGGGCAAAACCTTGCTAGATGCCGAACTTAGTGCTTCTGGCAAACGCGATCTCAAAGCAGAGAAAAAACAAAGTATGCGCTAAGGGTAAAGCTAGTGCGGGCAAGAATTTATTCCCAAATCGGGCTATCGCTGATTATCGTTTCTTGTTTACTATGGGCGGCGATCCTCGCCGTCCCGATCTTACCCTTATCAATCGGCTCTAAAGCAACAACCGCAGCCATTTTAGTCGTAATTAGCGAAGCTGCGTTTTGGGTGGGCATACTGCTAACAGGTAAAGAACTCGCCCATCGGCTTCGTCGTCAGCTTAATCCTTACTACTGGTGGCAACGAATTACTCGCAAAAGATAGCTAAAATTCACCTTTTTCATCCTTCACCATAAACCTACCATGAGCGGTACGATCGACACTTCCAACCCTGTAAACTCAGCCCCTAGCGATCGCCTGCGATCGCGCGAACCATTACAATCTAATGGCGTAGCCGACTTTATTCAAGAAACCCTCGCACTCACCAAACGCCTATTTATCCAACTCCAGCGTCGTCCTTCGACTCTAGTTGCAGGCATCGTGCAGCCATTAATGTGGTTGCTACTATTTGGCGCGCTCTTTCAAAATGCGCCGCAGGGAATGATGGGTAATGACTTGAGCTATGGGCAATTTTTGGGTGCGGGACTGATTGTATTTACCGCTTTTGTCGGAGCTTTAAATGCTGGATTGCCAGTCATGTTCGATCGCGAATTTGGCTTCCTGAATCGGCTGCTCGTCGCACCACTAGCATCTCGTTATTCGATCGTCGCAGCTTCGGCAATTTATATTGTAGCACTAAGTTTCATCCAGACCGCTGCGATCGTCATCGTTAATGCCCTCATGGGTGCTGGTTTTCCGAGCATCGCTGGCTTAGGCATCATCGCCATAATTATTTTACTGCTCGTATTGGGCGTAACGGCTTTAAGTCTGGGCTTCACCTTCGCACTCCCCGGACATATCGAACTAATTGCGGTGATTTTTGTGCTGAACTTACCCCTATTATTTGCCAGTACCGCACTCGCACCCCTGTCTTTTATGCCCCAATGGTTGCAATGGGTAGCCTCGCTCAATCCGCTGACTTACGCGATCGAACCCATCCGCTACTTGTACAATCATCCCCAGTGGAATCTGGCTAGTATCGTCCTGCAAGCACCTTGGGGAAACGTTTCATTTGGCACCTCGCTGGCGATTTTAGTCGGCTTTGCAGTCGTAACTCTGACAGCCATTCAACCCCTCTTAAAACGGCGTTTAGCCTAAGCTGAGGAACTATTTGTAAACATCAGCCATCTGAATTAGTAGCGACACTCAAGTAGCAGTTTTGCTAATGTTAATTAATATCCCCTCACTTATAGTTAGATTATGAAACTTTTCCTAACTCCTGTTTGTTTATTAGTCGGTTTGTCTGTCGCCTTACTGCCAACAATTGCATCGGCTCAATATAACAATACTTTTAATGGTAGCAGCGACAACCGCGATCCTTTTAGTAGAGCATCTAGCGGCGATGCTTCTGGCTTGCTAAACCTGATCAATCAAGCCCAGCTCGGCGGTAAGAATAATCCTAACTATAGTACCGAACAACGCGAACAATTGAATTCGGCAACCGAAGATTTTCGGACTAATCAATTGAAACTAATTCGCGAACGCAATAAAAAAGCTGCTCCAGCAACTAATATTAAAGCTAATTAAATACAGTGAAAAGTTGGAAGTCGATTTCTGGTACTAAAAAACCATAGCACCAGTTCGGAATCGGCTCATTTGCGAGTGTAGTAAATTGCATCTATCTTCGATCGGCTGATGAAACGAATTTACTCAACTGCGGCATTGTTAATATTTGGGCTAGCAACGCCGCTATTTACTCAGGCATTGATGCCGATGGTAGCAGTAGCTCAAGCTAACAATTTACAAGGCTCATTTAGCGATCGCGAATGGGATGTTTCCGTCTACTATCAAAATAATACCTACCAATATCGGGGACAACTACGCGGCTCGGATAAATCGATCGAATTGTCAGGTGCGACGGTATTAAAAGATGGTAACCGCAGAATCTACACCTGGAATAATAATAACACTCGCTATCAAGTTGTTTGGCAAAGCCAAGATCCAGATTATATCCGCGTTAGAGTCACAAATCCACGCGGTAAAGAAGTTTTAAATCGCTTATTGTCTCGATGTGAGGGAAAAGGTTGTTAGATTTAGATCTAGTGGAAAGTGGGTATTTTTAATCCCGCTTTCTTCAGAAAGAAGATTGTTAGCGTTTAGTGATGAGAATAGTATAGGTAAAGAAAGTCGAGATCGCGAGTAAAAGTAAGCCGAGGAGGATGCCGCCAGGCAAAAAAGTAACGATGCCAAAACCGCGTAATAAATAGACTAAAATACTCAGTCCGAAACTAATACTAAATAGATAGGCAAACTTCTGAGTTAACGTCATATAATAACGATTGGAATGATAAACTTTAACTTGGCATTTTAATGAGTCTCGATCGCCAAAATCTGACATCTTTTCAATCGGTACGCCGGATTTTACTGAGCATACTGACTATTTTTATTGTATTCAAGCTGGTTTTCTCGATAATCGGCACCTTCGACCGACCGCAGATTCAAGGTAAATTCGAGCTGTACCAAACCGATTTGGTATTAATTGCTTCTGAATGGAAACCTACCGCCGATTTAGAGGGACTGGGTGCATTACAGACGGGGATTATCGGTGCGGATATATTAAAATCTGCCACTCAACAATACCAAAACGTCCGATCGAGCGACGAGACCGCGATCGATAACTTTAACCATAGTTTAGCAGATTTAGCGTCAGCCGAGAGCAATGCTAACACTAAGGAATCTCTCGCCACCCAGACTAACTTAATTAACAAAACAATTACCGCCGCCAAACTCGAAATCGATAAAATTGACCTGCGAATTGGGATTTTACAAGCAGCTAGCAACCAACCACAACAAGCGATCGCAACTTGGCATAATATTATTACCACTTCCCAACAAGCTGGCTCTAAAAATATTGCCGCATCGTTAATCGAAATCTGGAATCAGCCATCGGGAATCGATAAAAATACCTCACCACAGATCGCAGCAGAAATTACGACTAACTTTAAAGGTTGGTTTCGCGATCGCGTCCTCACTCAACTGTACACAAATTTGGACGATCTTACGGCACTAGCACAACTAGATAGTACGGTACAAATCGCAGGTAAAGATGCACTGATAAAATTAGCCTTTATTACCGTCCCGCGCGTGCTGATTGGGTTCGGTGGTGTAGTTTTAATTGTCTTCTTTAGCGTGAGAATAATTATTCTCGCCATTCAACAACGAGCAGAAAAATCTCTACCACAAATCATACTGGCAAATATCGCGACTCCGTGGACGACTCCCTGGGATTGGGAAATTGTCTGGCAAGTATTTATGGTGGGTTTCTTTTTCGTCGGACAGTTTCTATTACCCACCATATTTAGTGCTCTGATTAATCCGGCAACATTAACGACTAGAGGGCAAGGACTTTATGTATTTAGCAGTTACGTTTTAATGTCGGGATTAGGTGTTGGCGTACTATATCTATCGATAAAATCTTATTTTCCTCTACCACCAGATTGGTTTAAATTTAACTGGAAATCTAACTGGCTATTGTGGGGAATCGGCGGATATTTGGTTGCAAATCCGATCGTGATTATCGTCTCATTACTCAACGAGAAAATTTGGCACGGACAAGGCGGCAGCAATCCACTGTTGCAAATCGTCCTCGAAGGTAAAGATTCGACCGCCCTGTGGCTATTCTTTGGCACAGCAGCAGTCGCAGCACCGCTATTTGAAGAATTCCTATTTCGAGGTTTTCTCCTGCCGTCCTTGACTCGCTACGTGCCAGTGTGGGCATCTATCTGCATCAGTGGTTTAATATTTGGAGTCGCCCATCTGAGTCTATCTGAAATTCTACCACTCACGTCATTGGGCATTATCTTGGGCATCGTCTACGTCCGCACTCGCAATCTTTTAGCACCAATGCTATTGCACAGCCTGTGGAACAGCAGCACTTTGGCAAGTTTGTTTATCTTAGGAGGGAGTTGAGGATAGTCTCTCAGGTGGCAATCTCTCGGCTATTACCACCTGAAAAATACTCATATCAACTCAGAAAATTTGTAAACGAGCGAACCTCAACGGATGGGTCTAATTTTCTGATTGATTAGCATCCAACCAACTAATTAAATCACTCATCCGAACAAAATCTAACAACGCCTCACCTAAATCCTCCAACCGCAACAGAGGTAGAGCCTTAACTCTCATCTCAACTGCTGGCGACACATTCCCCACCCGTCGATTTAGCAACCGCAAGACTAAAGCTTGTGCTTCTTGTTGACGACCTTCTTGTGCGGCTTCTCGATAAACTCTAGTTTGTTCTAACTCAATTCCTAACATTGCATCTACCTCATCCCTACTCAGATTACTAAACTTGTAAACGATAATCGTTGATACTAACTCGATTATATCCTGGCGACCTTCTGCCCGTTGGATTAATCCCCTAGCTCCAGACGTAGCCTTTTCGCCTTCTAGCGTAGTCAATACCATCAAACCCAAGCCTGTTGGTAAGTCTGCAACTTCCCCTAGCTCATTCAAGTACACGCGCTGAATTCGTCCATTTTCCAAGAATTCCTGCACCATGCCAGTGCGAGATTGTTCAGTGCTTCTGGTTGGGTAAATTACTACCGCTTGCCAATTGGCAAAGCGTTCGCGGTTGCGATAGGTGTAAATGGCAATTTCACTCAACATCCGCCGCTTGGTGAAACGCACGCTGAGGGAACCTCAGCGCGATTTCATCCGTTTGTATAGCAGCTCATCTAGTTGGAACTGCACCTCACAGAAATAGACTATTCCGGCTGGATTGGGTGGCAAGAATACGCCATCGATCCGAAAGGCAGTTTCCTTGACTTCAATCGATTCAAAGATATAGTTTTGAGCATTTGCTGGCGGCTGCGGCAATAAATCGAATAGTAAGGTGGGCGACTGCCGAAATAATTGGTAAAAAATCGAATCGCGGCGCATAATAAAATCTCGATTGAAATGGAATCAATTATTTTGGAATAATACGGCTTGGGATGTTCTGCTTATTCACGATCCACTAAGTCACGATCGCCAGTAGAATATCAAGTGTTCGATCGCAAGGCAAGGATTATGACTCAAACTTATCGCATCACACTGTTACCTGGGGATGGCATCGGCCCAGAAATTATGGCGGTAGCAGTAGAGGTACTAGAAGTTGTCGGCAAACAAGAGGGTCTAAATTTTGAATTTACGACGGCTTTAATTGGCGGTGCGGCGATCGAAGCTACTGGAGAACCCTTGCCAGCAGTGACTTTAGAGACTTGCAAGCAAAGCGATGGGGTGTTGCTTGCTGCCATTGGCGGTTATCAGTGGGACAATCTGCCGCGCCATTTGCGCCCAGAGACGGGTTTATTGGGCTTGAGGGCTGGTTTGGGTTTATTTGCAAACTTGAGACCTGCGGCAATTTTACCTCAGCTTATCGACGCTTCTACCCTCAAACGAGAAGTAGTTGAAGGGGTGGATATTATGGTAGTCAGAGAGCTGACTGGCGGGGTGTATTTTGGCGAACCCAAGGGCATCTTTACCACCGAGACGGGTGAAAAACGGGGGGTAAATACGATGGCATATACTGAAAGCGAGATCGATCGGATTGCCAAAGTCGGGTTTGAAACTGCCCAAAAACGGACGAAAAAGCTGTGTTCGGTGGATAAGGCGAATGTACTGGAAGTTTCTCAATTATGGCGCGATCGGGTAATTGCGATGGCACCAGCTTATCCCGATGTTGAATTGACGCACATGTATGTCGATAATGCGGCAATGCAACTAGTTCGCGCGCCCAAGCAATTCGACACGATCGTCACTAGTAACTTATTTGGCGATATTTTATCGGATGCAGCGGCGATGTTGACAGGCAGTATCGGCATGTTACCTTCGGCGAGTCTGGGGGCGACTGGATTGGGGGTATTCGAGCCAGTACATGGTTCGGCTCCTGATATTGCGGGGAAAGATCTGGCTAATCCGTTGGCGCAGGTGCTGAGTACTGCTATGTTACTACGCTATGGGTTGAACCAATCGGCGGCGGCAGATCGGATCGAAGCAGCGGTTTTAAAAGTTTTAGATCTGGGTTACAGAACTGGTGATATTATGTCAGCAGATATGACCGCAGTGGGTTGTCGTCAAATGGGTCGAGTCCTAATTGAAGCTCTAACATAGCCTCGATCTGGTTAGGAGTGGTTATCGATTGCTAAATCGGGAATGCGCTCGCTGTAAATTCAGCAATTCTCATGATGAAGATTGAGATTGGCAATGATAGTTTTTAAAAATAAAACTGTTGTAACCCGCATTCTGTCGTTGACAACCTGACAGCAATCGACATCCTGAAATAGTCAAAGAGTTTTAGGCTAAGAATTGCTGCTTTAAATTTGAGCCAGCTCCACATCGACTCGATCTAGCCTAAAATGTCTAAAAAATAGTTTAAGAAATCGCCACTGTGTTTACAATTGAGTCGCCCCGTGCCAAAGCTAACCCCATGCCCCAGTCAAATTCTCATGGACTGTTCGATCCGGCTCTGCTTAGGGCTGCCCAAGATATCTATAGCTTCTATTGTCAGGTTAACCCCGATCGCGAACGGCGGCGACAGCCAATTGGGGTAGCAATGAATAAATTCAGCTATCGCGGCAAATTAATTTTTAGTAGTTACCCAATTCTGCTT
>NZ_JANYJC010000211.1 GCF_025361915.1 Chamaesiphon sp. GL140_3_metabinner_50 | reverse complement strand
CTTTACCAATATTTGAAACGACTCCTCCACCTGATGATTGCCCAAACCCATTACCGCCACCCGTCTCTGCATAAAGTCGCTCGACTCCAACAGTCGGGCGAGAATCGGTACGGCGATCTCGGCGGAAACCTTTGCTAGTGTATCTAACGCCACTTTTTGCTTATTCAGCGCGCGCTCTCGCAAATCTCGCTCGATTTGGGCTAAATCGATTGGTAGTTCCTCATTGTCAGACATACGGTTAACTGGGTATAGGGCTAAACTTAAATCTTACACTCGAAATAGATGAGACCTGCCGATCGAGATGATGGATTTAACTTGCAGCAGCCACCCAATTAATAACCGTATTGTGGGAAACTCCGGTTTGGCGTTCGATCTCGCGGAAGCTCATTCCCTGCTGATGTAGCGTTACACACTGCTGCTTAGTTTCTGGAGGATAGCCGCGCTGACTGTACTCGTCGGCGAATTGTTTGCCACAAGCTCTGCAAATGTAACGTTGTTTGCCATGCCGATGTCCGTTTTTGGCGACTCGATCGCTATGACAATTCACGCATATCATTACTTTATTATGCATTAATAAAGCGTCGCCGATGTAGGGATCGAGATAGGCATAGAGAATTTTTTTCAGCTCTGTGTAAAGCTTCTGGCGATACAATCGATCGCTTTTCAGGGCAGTTAAAAATAAACCGTTGTAAGTGCGATGGAAGACTTCGGCAATTAGTTCGCTTTGTTCGCGATCGAGAGTGGGGTTGCGCTGTTGGCAAATATTGGCAAATTGCTGAATTACCATCCGATCGAATTCATCGTCAAATAGCACGAACAGCCCCGGTATGGGGGCGAGAAAGTACTGTAGATAGACGATTTGATGGATCGGATGCTCGAAGTATTCCGCATGAGTATCGACCATTTCGGCGATCGTTTGACTGAGGGGACGGCGGATATCTTTGGCGAGAAGTTTGGTATTAACGATCGCGACTTGCTCCATGTGTTCGGCTTCTAGGGCATGGAAAATCGCCAGCTTGTCGGGGAAGAATTGATAAATAGAACCGACTGCGGTATCAGCTCGATCGGCTATTTGCTGAGTAGTTGCTGCGCTATAACCTACTTTAGCAAACACTTCTGCGGCTGCGGTCAAAATTTTGGCTACCCGCTGTCGTCCGCGTTGTTGCTTGGGTTGACGGCGGAGAGAATTATCACTTGACATTTGTGAGGATTTATTCATAAAATTATCGTATCGAGGCTTTACCAGGATTTAAGGATTTAGAGGATTTAGAGGATTAGGTTGTCGGTGCGAAGCTGTATCCCCTATTCCCTATTCACTATTCACTATCCCCTATCCCCTATCCCCTATTCCCTATTCCCTATCCCCTATTCCCTACTCCCTATTCACTATTCACTAACCTATGAATATGCTCCAAGGCGCACCGTGGCTATTAGCTCATAAATCTATGCTAACAGTCGATAAACCGCACAAAATATCGCTCTATGGCAAAGATTACGTGCTGTGGAAAGATCGCCAGGGAAATATTAATGCGCTGGAAAATATGTGTCCGCACATGGGGGCGATGTTGTCGGCGGGTTGGTGTCAAGCAAAACCTGATGGTTCTGCTACGGTAGTTTGTCCGTTTCACGCGCTTGAATTTGATGCCAGGGGCTGTACTATTTTACCTGGTTCTCACAAGCAAACATTACCTCAATTAGCACCATTAGAGCTAATTATTCAAGGCGATTTTATTTGGTCGTATGGTGGCTACGAACCCAAAATATCGATTCCGAATATTCTGAATGAAATTGCAGCTAATTACGAACTTGTTGGTGCGACGGGAGAGTGTAGCATCGCAACAGATTTGCGATCGATGTTGCTAAATATGCACGATTACAATCATCAGAATGGCACTCATCGGGAGCTATTTAAAATTACTGAAGTCCAGTTCGGTAATTTTATCGATGAGGGTCATCATTCTCATGCTTATTATGACATGCCAACCGCCCCCAGTAGTCTTCAGGAAAAAATCAAAAATCCAGCTCTATCGATAATGCCCAAAGTTTTATCGGCACATTTAGAAAATCACTTTCCACATTTAGTTATTTTTCATGGCAATTTACCAGCGGGAACGGTAGCTCAATGCCATTTATTCGTACCAGAGTCAGAAACTAGCACTCGAACCTATGTATTATTGTTTGCTCGATTAAAGCACCCTTTGTTTAGGCTGATGCGTAAAAACTTTCTAGAGATGGTTAATGTGGTTGTAGAGCAAGATGCAAATATTTTAAGCAATATTTATCCTAATGCGCCGCAGAAAATAAAATTAAATAATGAAGTTGGGATGGATTGGGTACATCGTAATTTCGATAGCTTTCCCGCGATCGAATTGCCAAATTTATCGACTAAGTAATTAATTGTGTGAAAGCTGGTGTCGATCGGATCGAGCTAAAATCGGTGTCGGTTCGAGCATGTTGCTTTAATGCATCTGGTTCTAGTTCGATCGCCTGTTGTAAGCAACTAATTGCCCGATCGACATTATTATCTAAAGCATGACAACATGCTAAATCGTACCAAGCAGTTGAATTTTTTGGCTCACAATCGACTAATTTTTGATAGGTGATAATTGCTCCTGAATAATCTTTTAACTCGTGCAATAAAGCACCTTTAGCATTCAAGATACTTACTGCTTTTGGGGATATAGATAGAGCAATATCGAAAGTTTCATCTGCCAGTTCGAGCGATTGATTTCGCTGCTGAGATACTCCTAGATAGTAGTAACCGTCGATATTGTTAGAATCTAATTCGACTGCTTTTTTTAGAGATGAGATTGCATCTGAATATCGCTCGATGCTGAAAAATAGTATCCCCATACTCAACCAAGCACGTTCGTTATCGCAATTAAGGTCGATAACCTTTTGATAGCACATAATTGCTTCTTCATAACGATCGACCTGCCATAGGCAGTAGGCTTTTTGCCACCAAGCTTCCTCGCTGTCAGGGTTAGCTTTAATCGATCGATGGAACGATTCGATCGCGGCTGGATATTGCTTTTTCTCAATTAAATCTTTACCTTTTTTATTCCAACGGTTTTCAGGGGAATTAAGACCCCAACCGATGATTATTAAGATAGATATGGCGATCGCTTGATTAATCGGTTGTCGAAATGTAGACGATCCCACGCTGATTAAATCGGTAGGAACATGGAGGAGGTTATCGGTAATCGTTCTGATGACTGTAAATGTGAAGCCACTAAACCAAGGTACGAACCAAAATAAACCAACGATCGCTAAGGTGCTATATTTTCTAAAGGCATTAAACTGAGTTTGCAGCGGTTTTGATAACCAAGGCTCGATAATACCATATCCATCTAAACCAGGAATTGGCAATAGATTAAGGATCGCTGCAAAGACTTGTAAGTAAAGCAAAAAAGCTAACCCGCCGAATAAAAATGAATCTTGAATTGGGCGATCGATCGAGCCTAAGCTACCCCCATCAAAAATCCAGAACGGAATTGCTAGAAGTAGAGCTATTAAAATATTAGCACTCGGCCCCGCCGCCGATACTGCACTCTGCCACCAACGATTTCTTAACTTGTGCTGGTTGATATACACAGCACCACCTGGCAAA
>NZ_JANYJC010000142.1 GCF_025361915.1 Chamaesiphon sp. GL140_3_metabinner_50 | reverse complement strand
CATCACCATTAAGATCGTCACTAACTGTTGCATGTAAAACCAAACCGCCTTCGGTATTATCGATCGAGCCTAATCCCAAGGTCTGAAGACCCTTAGGTGTAGGTGGAATTGTGGCAGCGCGAGTGAATGCCAAACCATCGGTAGGGGTGGTTGGGATACCACCACCATTAAAAGCAGCATCTTTCAGAGCATTGGTAGTTATGTATGGATTTCTCCGCAGCGTGTCAGTGGCGTTGTCGGAGGCTTCTACATACAAGCCATCTCGATTCCACACCGATAAGCTAGCAATATTAGTTTGCAACATGGTCATCCATCGCCGTTCGCGACCATCATAGAAGCCACTATTGCGTGGATTGGCAGCAATTTGTACTTGAGGTTGACTATTTTCGATCCGCTGGATTGGTGCAGGCAAGAACCAAGCTCCACCGATCGCCGCAACTTGATTGGGTGTTGTGGTGGGGGCGGTGGGGGCGGCGGTTAAGATGCCAATATCGCCGCCAGAAATGCCCCCAAGGCCAAGCAATCGAGTGAATTCAGCCCTAAAGGTCGTCAGCGAAGCATCGGTAAATACCGTATTCATGCGATCGAGTGGGACTGGTGTGGGTGTTGATGCTAAAGCAACTTGAAGGGCGCGGAGAATTATAATTTGATTGGCAGGTGTGAGTGCCGCAGGACTCAAACCTACTGGTAGACCAGGAAAAACCCCTGGTCTATTTAAAATGAAACTTTCACTAGTTGGAGTGGGAGCTACACCTGTTAGAGTGCGGAGGGCAACATTAGGTTGATTGAAATTAGTCAATACTAAAACGGGTTGCCGCAGACTTTGAAGTTGACCTTTTGTAAAGACATTGCAACGAAGCGCACCAACATTATTCCGATCGGCAGCGATATAATTAGCGGCAGGATCGCTAGTTAGTGTGGGTAAGCCTGATGTTGATGGATCTGCTGCTGGTAGTGTGGTCGTACAAGCACTACCCGTCGTGGTAATTGAAGTAAAGTTGAACGGAATGCGGCTGGGATCGCGAAGCCAAGGTGTTACACCCGTATTAATAACATCTCGATCGGGCACCATTTCTAGGCGCATATCGGCTTTAGCGTAGTATTCACCCGCATTAGGGTTATTAGGAATCGTAGTCGCACTGCTTTGGTAATAATTACGCTTGCGTAAAAATCCTGGGGGTGGCGTATCTAGTCGTTTTACACCATTGTTACCAGTACCATTTCCGGCTTTGACTCGATTGCCATAGGGCGAAAGTTGGGTATCGGTCAGAGGAACGGTAATGCTTGAATCATAAGGCACAAAAACAGCACAAATACCAGGAGTAAGACAACTAGTACCAGATGTGAGTATGCGGGTAACAGCACCCGTATTAAATCCTACAGCAGAATCGACCCGATTGTAGATACTGCCTACAGCCGTAATGGGTGCTAAAAACGTAGTGGAAATAGCACCATTATTAGTATTCGGCTGGACGTAGAAATTGGCATTTGTATGCACCCGTCCGCCAATGGTCATGTCGCCACTAGAGTTCATCTCTAGGTCGCCTTCATAAAAAACCGCAAATTGGAACAGCGGCACGATCCGACTCTTAAAACTCATTTCCAATACAGTCTTGCCTTCATTCTGCTGCACTGCACTGGTGGGATTATTCGGATCTGGTTTAGCGGCAGTCGAGTAGACGGTATACCAATACTCTAGTGCATTCAACCCCGCATAAGTTTGTCCGGCAGGAATGGCTTGTGGCACTGGCGGGTTGAGCGCGTAGTCTTGGTTGTTTCTAGTCGCCACAAAAGTGTAGGCGGTATAGTTAACCTGATTTTGACCGCCATCTTGCTCGCTGAGTACAGTATTGCCGCCACTAGCAACCTGAGCGATATTGTTGTTATATCTAAATGAATAGTTTCGACATTCATAGTCGTTAGCCGGATTAATCGCTGCGCTTACAGCCACAGGGGCACATGTAGAGAGCAAATTTGATGCTGTGTTACCTAAAGTACCCGTCGGGTTGGCATAATCGATAAATTTTTGACGGAGTTGCTCGGCGCGTTTATTTAGCCCTGACTCGGCGGCGTAAAAGGTACTCGTCCCATCGACATAGGCATTAGTCGATGACTTACTGAGGTTCGTCAGCGTAAAGTAAGCTGCTAGCAAGCTAAACAACGAGATCGAGATCAGCGAAGTCATCATCATGACATAACCTTTGTCCGATCGAGCATCTTGTCGCGCTAGTTGCTGTGCTCGGAGCATGAAGTTGAGGAAAGATCGATCGGGGTTGGGTTTGTGATTCATGATTCGGTTACTCAGGATGTTAGGGATGTTATCCCCGCCCAGTTCGAGCGTGTGGGTGGGGTATGGTAATTTATATAGAGTTGACAAATATTAGGTCATAGCAATCTTGCCTTAGACATCAACTGGCGATCGCGGGGTCGATCGCCAGTTGATGAAGACTGTGATATTGTTATATTGCCCAAAATCTCAGCTAAACCTGTCACCGATCGGTAATCGGTAATTAATAGCTCTGGAGATCGTACTTTGGATCTTATTCGTGGAATTCTCGATCGGGTGCGATCTCGATCGCATTTACAGCCAATCTCGATCGTATCTTCGATACTTCTTGCCCTAGCTTGAAGTATATTAAGGCGTAGATATCAGATCCCCGACTTCTCCGAGAAGTCGGGGATCTAGCCTGCATAAACGTCCTCACCGCCCTGGCGATTGCTTACTTCCTGTCCAGCTTGAAGTACATTAAGGCTTAGAGTTAGCTAGTTTGCCGATAAGTAGACATACCTGAAGGATTAATACCGTAGCGACTGTCGATTTCTAGCCAGTGGTAGTAGCCTAGCGGTTGGAGTTTGGTGACAAATAGCTCGACAGAAAAGCCAAAGCGATTGCTGCGGTGAGCGATTTGCTCTAAAAACATCGTCCGAAAAGCATAGCTAATCACAGCATCGCCTTGAAGTAACATTAGTTGGGTAACGGCGGCGAGTCGCTCTATTTCTGGATCTACGCCCAAACAGATGGTGTCGATCGCAAAATCGGCAAATTCGGCAATATCTAACGCAATCGGTCGTTGGCAAAGCCTCTCGGCACGAGAATCGACCTGAGGATTCCATGACTCTAAATGTAGTGCCCATTGAGTCTCAAATGCTGGAAACTCTCGGAGAATTATCTCCATACAATTGTTACGATCGATCTGAATATAGTCCATACGTTACTAGTTCTGATGACTAATCACTTAAATGAGGCGATCGCGCTACTCCAATCTGCTACCCAAAGTCTAACAGAATTAGCGGCAATGCCAGTCGAAAGCCAGCCATTGCGAGAAACTGTTGGTACTACTGTCAAACAAATTTATCGTGCATTGGCCGAACTTACTGCTTCTATTAATCCCCCCTCGCTGGATCGAATTCCGGTAGAAATCTTAACAAAAGCCGATCGGTTGGGTATTCCATTAGATGACATCGAAGTGCGTGTCGCAATTACTACACATCATCTCAGCCAAGTTATTGGGATTCTGAATGAAATCGAACAAAGATTTGAAGAAATCCGCCGCGTGCGGGAATACTTACTAGTAAGGTTGCCAGATATCCCGATCGAACAACTCGGCTCTCGGCTGCCACTATATACTGCGGCTGACTTTGAGTGGAATGAACCCCGGCTTTCTCCCGCCGAATTAGCCACAATTCGGTCTAAATATCAGATCGATCGCTTATTACAGCAACCACCTCGCCATTCTACCGACTTATTCGAGCAAATCGAAGCTGCCGATCGCGCTTGGGAACAAGCACGAGTAGAGCGACAGTCACTAGACACAAATGATACTGACGATCTCCGTAATTTACCATTTTAAATGAGGGGGTACGGGGTAATATCTGAATTTTTAATCTATGGCATAAATTATCTGCCTATAAACAGAAAAATATATTCCCTATGCCGTAAACCCTATCCCTATATAAATACAGGCTGGACTTCGTTTCTAGCGGTAGATCCCCCCTAGCCCCCCTTCAAAAGGGGGGAACCGGATCCGGAAGTCCCCCTTTTGAAGGGGGATTTAGGGGGATTCCACCAACTTCGCTTATTTCTAGAGATCCCCTACCCCTACCCCCTATTCCCCAATGAAACTCACTACTACCATTGCTACAACCCTCTTGCTGTTGACTACTTTTTCCGCCACCGCACGAGCCGAAAATATCTCCCATCTGAGCCAATTATTATCTACCAAAAACTGTCAGCAGTGCGACTTAACCGGATCGGGATTGGTGATGAACGATTTAGCTGGAGCCAAATTAAACCAGGCAAATCTCGTCGGTGCCAATCTTAGTCGCGCTAACTTAATGGGTGCAGATTTACGCGGAGCCAATTTGTCTGGGGCATCTTTATACGGAGCCAACCTGACAGGTGCAGATTTACGTGGGGCAAATTTAACTGGTACCGATTTACGCTCGGCGTATCTGACAAATGCTAACGTTAAAGGCATCGATGTGAGCAGTGCTTATCTTCAAGGTGCGATCGGAATTCCGACGGCTTTGGGTAGCGCGGATGATTTTTATAAGTGGGGTTTTGCCGAGTGGCAGAAAAATGACTATGCCAGTGCGATCGAAAATTACGATCGGGCAATTAGTCTCAAACCCGAATTTCCCGGTGCGTATCTTGCCAGAGCGATGGCAAAATTCCGGATGCAAGATGATGGTGGTGCGGTGAAAGATGCGATGGTAGCCGAACGGTTATATTTCGCTAAATCCGATCGTCAAGGTACAGAAGTCGCTCAAGCTTTACTCGCTAAAATCAAGCTTGCCAGCCAACCCACTGATGCGAACCCTAATGTTGGCAATGGTAATATGGTCGATTTGTTAACTGGTTTGAGTTCGATGTTACTCAAGTTTTTCTAAATAGACATCTCGAATCTGTTGGAGATGCTGCGTAGTCTTTTACCCACCCCAGCCCTCCCCTTATAAAGGGGAGGGAGCCGGAAAGCCCCCCCTTTATAAGGGGGGTTGGGGGGGTACACCAACCTCAAACGAAGCTAGTTTTACTTTTCGGTACGTGGTAGCCCCTCATTTTAACGATCGAGCTGTGGGAAAATAAGATTCCGATCTAGGCTAAGATCTTTCCCAGTAGCAAAAAGTTCGTGATGAATCAACTTATCGGCTTTATTCCCAGTGCGTGGACATTATGGTTGCTAGCAAGCGGGGGGATAGTAACAACATTACTCGCTATTGTAGTTCCCGCCCGATTGGGCATGGCGATCGCGCTGACATTTGCCTGGTATATTAGCTTAATTCTCATCGCCGGGATTGATGCTTGGCGCAGTAAAGCCGATCGCATCCAGGTGAATCGAGAGCCATTAGGGAAACTATCGATCGGGCGCGACAATCCAGTGATACTAACGATCTCATCCGCGCAGAAGGGCAGTAAAAATCGCCAGTTTAGCTATCAAATTCGCGATGGTATCCCGCAAGATTTGGCAGCAACGCCCGAATTAATCGCTGGAGTCTCGAAAGCAGCTACGATCGAGACGATCGGCTATACAGTCCATCCTTACCGTCGTGGCGAGTACGAATGGCAGGGAATCTATGTTAGGCAATTGAGCGGCTGGGGCTTGGCTTGGCACCAGTGGCGGGTAGATGCGGCGCAAACGGTGGCGGTTTATCCCGATTTGGTAGGTTTAAAAGCACTTTCGATTAAGTTGACGCTGCAATCGACTGGAGCCATGCGCCAGCAGAAAAAGCGGGGCATGGGGACGGAATTTAGCGAATTGCGAGAATATAATATCGGCGACGATCCGCGATCGATCGACTGGAAAGCAACAGCTCGGCGCAATCGTCCGTTAATTAGGGTGCTAGAGCCAGAACAAGAGCAGACGGTAATTATCTTACTCGATCGCGGACGACTGATGACGGCAAATATTCAGGGTTATAAGCGATTCGATTTTGGCTTAAATGCGACGCTTTCTCTAGCTCTAACCGCCACTCAGCGCGGAGATCGGGTAGGTGTGGGCGTATTCGATCGTTACCTAACTACTTGGATTCCACCCCAACAAGGGCAAAATCACTTTTCAAGAATACTCGATCGTGTCAGTCGCATTCAACCCGAATTGCTCGAACCCGACTATCTCGGAGCTGTCACCACCATTATCAAACAACAAAGTCGCCGCGCGCTCGTCGTAATTATTACCGACATCATCGACGATATCGCCTCCGCCGAACTCCTCACCGCACTGGGGCGACTTACTCCCCGCTATCTGCCCTTTTGCGTCACCCTCCGCGATCCGCAAGTCGATCTTCGCGCACAAGCATTAGCCGCAGATATCCCTGGTGCATATACTCAAGCCGTCGCACTCGATTTACTTCGCCAGCGCGAACTTGCCTTCGCCAACCTCAAACGCAAAGGGGTATTAGTTTTAGACGCACCAGCCAACCAAATTAGCGATCGATTAGTCGATCGGTACATTCAAATTAAATCGAGAAATCAGTTGTAATCGGTTACTTATTAACAGTATATCCCGCATCTACAATCGCAGTTTCAAGATTTACAACAGGAATTTCGCTCTCGATTTGAACTAATTTAGTTTGAGAATTGGCAATAATTACCGCTTGCGGATCGATCGAGCTAATTGCTTGACTAATTTTGTCAACGCAAGCACCGCAAGCCATATCTGGAACTGTAAATGTTGTTAGCACGATCGGGATATTTAATGAATAGATATATTTAACAAGTCTAGCTCAAAGATAATGCTAAGAACAATCGGATTGCTACTGAGCGAGAGCGGGTATTAAAATCGATCGTCGATCGCCAACGGTTTCGGGTAGAATATAACGCAAATGAAGATCTACCCATTAGCCTTAATTTAGAATCTATCCACTATCCACTAGTAACTCTCTTTTGATGCAAGATATTAGCAGGTAAATTTTATGAATCGATCTCGATTAATGTCGGATCGGGCGGGTAGCTCGTTTCAAGACGATACCTCAGATGCGATCGCATCGAGAAGTTTGCGCTTACCATTAGCAGTCATCGTCAGTAGTTTACTAATCGCTGGCATCTGGTTTTTCCAACAAACCAGCCTCAGACACCTCAACGAGCAAATTCGTCAACTCCAACAAGATATCGACAAAATCCCCCCTCGCAGCCTGACTGCGATCGATCGAATCGCCCTGCAAAAAGAACTAATTATCCTCGAAGGCGATCGCATCAACGCTCAAAATGGGGTCTACAACCTCTTATTTCAGGGTGCTGGCGCAATTATCCTCGGCGGATTGGCACACGCTGGCTGGAAGTATTTACGACGCACTGACGCGCAATTTCAGAGTACCAACGATCGACTTTACACCGACAGGTTCAGTCAGGCAATTTCCCATTTAGCCAGCGATAAAATTGAAATTCGGCTCGGTGGTATTTATACCCTCGAACGCCTAGCGCAAGATTCCACCGCCGAATATTGGCTGACGATCGAAGTCCTCACCGCCTTCGTGCGCGAACGATCGGCTAAAATTGAGATTCCCCCCACGCTCCGAATACTAGAACCACCGCCAAAAATCGGCGACATACCCGATCCCAAACCCAGCCGCAAATCGTCCCCATCCTCCCGAATTCCGACAGATATTCAAGCGGTAATGACTATTTTAAACCGTCGGGATGTCAGTAAAGATCGACCCGATCGAATTATCGAACTGCGCGAAAGCAATCTCCGCGATGCTGAATTAAGTGGCATCGAATTATGGGGTGCAGATCTGTGGAAAGTCAATTTCCGCCAAGCGCAACTGTGGCAAGCTAAATTAGCAGGCGCATCATTAGGCAGAGCCAATCTCAGCGATGCCAGTTTGTGGCAAGCCGATCTCGAAGGTGCCTATCTCTGGAAAGCCAATCTCGAAGGTGCCAATCTCAGCGAGGCAAATCTAGAGCAAGCCAATCTCGAAGGCTCGAATCTTAAAGGTGCCAATCTTTTACAAACCAATTTAATTAATGCCGACTTGCGGAAAGTTGTCGGATTGACTCGCCAACAACTCAGTCAAGCCATCTGTGATGAAACCACCCAATTACCAGACTATTTAAAAGCTGTCAGCAGTTAGGATCGATCGGTTATTTGACGATAAATGTTGAGAGGGTGTCTGAAAAGTTTAGTTTGTCAAGCGTAAACCCTAGAAATCCCCCCTAGCCCCCCTTCAAAAGGGGGGAACCGATCCGGAAGTCCCCCTTTTGAAGGGGGATTTAGGGGGATTTAGATCTACGATCGGAGCTAGTAAGACTTTTCAGACACCCTCTGACTAAGATTAATTTATGGTATGGTAGACAACTAGAAATTGAGGTGTACTAATGCGAAAAATTTTATTTGGTTCGATCGGGATGCTGGCTACTAGTGTTTTAGGCTCATGCTTGCAATTTACTATTAATAGTACGGCAGCGATCGCAGTTGCTAATACATCACAGCAACAATCCATCCACCAGATCGGATTATTGGCAGTAAATAAAGATGCCAAAACGATTACCACTCCTTCAGGCTTAAAATATACCGTCCTTAAAGCAGGTAAAGGAGCTACCCCAAAACCAGGGCAAACAGTAGTGGTTCACTATACTGGCACCCTCACCAATGGTAAGAAGTTTGACAGTTCTCGCGATAAAGGTCAACCATTTAGTTTTATAGTTGGTCAAGGACAAGTAATTCCCGGCTGGGATGAGGCTCTAAGTACCATGAAAGTCGGCGAGAGACGCAAGCTAACTATTCCCCCAAAATTAGGCTATGGATCGGCGGGTGCTGGCGGTGTAATTCCACCGAATGCAACGCTAATTTTCGATGTTGAATTACTCAAGATTAGCAATTAGAAATCGTACGTGCGATCGATTGGGTTGAAATTATATCGACCCAATTTGCATATTGAAATATTTTATTTTAAACAGCAGAGATATTATAAATCGATTGACACTAAATTGGACAGTTAAATGTTGTTGGTGTAAGTGACATGCCTGGTTAAGATAAGGATCGATTGATATAATTAGGTCAGCACCAATATTTGTAATGTCCATAATCTAGCTGGCAGGTAGTACAAGTCAAACTAAGGGGATCTAAGATCGTGATTTTTCAAGAAATTGTTGATTCTGTCCGAGTCTTATCTGTAGAGGAGCAAGATCGTCTAATTGCCTTAATACATCAACAACGAGAACAACAACGTGGTGATAAATTCTGGGCAGGATTACAGAATTTCAGAGCAATACTAAAACAAGATGAGATTTCCTTTAATGATGATGACTTCGACAATCTGAGAGATCGGACACCAGGGCGTGAAATAACTCTATGAGTTTAAGATATCTGCTTGATACTAATGTTATTTCGGATTTAATGCGTCCGGTTCCAAACCCGATTGTTTTCGAGCTAGTCAATCTATATCGATCGGAAATAGCAACGGCTAGTACTGTAATTCATGAGCTTTTGTACGGTTGTCTTCGACTTCCAGAATCAAGGAAGCGTCAAGCTTTTTTAGATTATATTAATGAGTCTGTTCTCAATTTATCAGTGTTCGATTATGATTCAAAAGCTGCTCGGTGGCACGCCCAGGAAAGATCGAGGTTATCCAAAATTGGTAAAACTCTAGCTTTTGCAGATGGGCAAATTGCCAGTATTGCTTCAGCTAATAATTTGATTTTAGTCACAAATAATGTTGCTGATTTTCAATATTTTGATAACTTAACAATCGACAATTGGTTCGATCGCAAAAATGATTAAATCATCCAGATCGATTGCCATAAATTCCCCGCATACCAATCTTTCCAATCTATAATCGGAGCAACTAGTTTAATTGGTAATATGCCAATATTATTCGAGCTGATGACTACTACTGGTCTAATTTTTCTAATTTCTGTGCTGACAGTTGGGTCAAAATTGACCAGCCACACATCGCCCCGTTGTGGTGAATCCGCGCTAGTCATCAATAATATCTCCAGCCATTAATTCACGCCATTCAGTTGATGTCCGATAGTGTTCGACCATCTGCTGGGCTTGTTGGGCTAGAATGAGTTGTCTTTGAGCTAGCGGTTTGCGAAGAAAAGCCTGCCGATCTGCTAAGGTTAATTCGGTCTTGAGATCGAACCACTCAAGATCGGGTAGTATCGAGTCTACTAGCTGAGTATTCATTGACAGGTAAGCTCAGGAATCTACATACTATTATATCTAGAGTCACGATCGTTGGCGTAGCCGCGCCGCGAGGTAATCGACACCAAATTAGAGAGCTAGATATTGTTAGTATGAGTGGTGTAGCTGGGTAAGATAAGGATCTATCGCAATATTTGTAGCAACTAAAATCTAGCTAGAGGTAAATACAGTGATTAGATTAGGCTGGATCCCAGCAAACATTGATGATAATTCTCATTATCCTATGCACCAAGCTATAGCTGACCTTCTGGAGACTTTTAATCCACAAAGTTGTCCTATTTGCATGAAAGCGAAGATTAGATTCTATTATACTATTTCTGAGTTTCAGCCTAAGTTCATGATTAAAAATGGACAAGTAAGAGGAACAGTTTGGGTTTGGTGTCCTAATTGTCTGCATTGGACTCATGGCTCTGGGACGCAATTGCCGAAGAGTGTCACCTATGTAAATGAATTAGAAGAATCAGAAATCAAAAAAGTCAAAGGGCCTTATATAATTGATAATCTCAATAGATTTTGGGAAAAAGGGCGTTTGTCTGAATCATTTACAGTGATATAGCAGAGCGATTGGGAGGAGCATGACTCACAATTGAATAAAGTAGCCAAAATGTTATAAATTCCCTTGAGATTCGATCGCACCTTCGGCTTCATTGACCATCGATCGCAATCGCTCCAAAGTCCCCAATTCCACATCTTCCCACAAACCCCGTTGATTAGCTTCGAGTAATCTTTCTGCCATATCTCGTTGCACCCACGGATTATTTTGCTCGATAAATTCTCGGACTGATTCATCGAATAGATAAGCATCCGCTACACCTTGATACATAAAGTCCTGGACGCAATTTGCGGTGGCATCGTAGGCAAATAAGAAATCTAAGGTTGCTGCCATTTCGGAGGCTCCCTTGTAGCCGTGGCGCATGGCTCCGGCGATCCATTTGGGGTTAACGACACGCGATCGATATACCCGATCGATCTCTTCTGTTAACTTGCGAACTTTAGGATTTTCAGTACGAGAATTGTCACCAAAATAGGCTTCGGGTGCTGTGCCCGATACTTGTTTAATGGCGGCAGTTAAACCACCTTGAAATTGATAATAATCATCAGAGTCGAGTAAGTCGTGTTCGCGATTATCTTGATTTTGGAGGACGATTTGCATATTCCCCAAGCGTTGATTAAATGCTTCGGGAGCGGCGATGCCTTCGGCTTTGCTGGTATAAGCGTAGGCACTCCAATTAATGTAAGCTTGGGCTAAATCTGCTTCGGTTTCCCAATTTTGGGATTCGATTAATCCTTGCAATCCGGCACCATAGGCACCAGGTTTAGAGCCGAAAATCCGATATTGCGATCGAGTCTGAGCTTCATCTAATGTTAATCCTTGCTCCAACCATTTTGCTTGTTCTTGTTGAACTTGTTGCGCTAATGGATTCTGTTCTGGCGTTTCATCTAATGCAGCAACAGCTTTAACTGCATTATCGAATAAGTCGATTAAATTGGGGAAAGCATCGCGGAAGAAACCGGAAATTCGCAAGGTGACATCGACGCGGGGACGACCTAATATTGATACGGGTAAAATCTCAAAATCGACCACTCGGCGAGAGACTCCATCCCAAACTGGTTGTACTCCGATTAAGGCTAGTGCTTGAGCGATATCATCGCCGCCAGTTCGCATTGTTGATGTGCCCCAGATTGATAAGCCGAGGGTTTGGGGATATTCGCCATGTTCTTGAGTATACCGATCGATCAGCACTTCTGCGGCTTTGCGTCCCAGACACCAGGCGGTTTCGGTGGGGACAGCGCGGATATCGACGGAGTAGAAATTTCGTCCGGTGGGGAGGACTTCGGGTTTGCCGCGTGTGGGTGCGCCGGATGCGCCG
>NZ_JANYJC010000127.1 GCF_025361915.1 Chamaesiphon sp. GL140_3_metabinner_50 | reverse complement strand
AGATCGAAGCTGCTGGCATATTTAGCCATTGCTTCTTTATCAGTGGAGAGGACGACATCTTCAGCACCCAAACGGCGGATATCTGCTTCTTTTTCCGGCGAGGTGGTAAATACGACGACCTTGGCACCCATCGCCACCGCTAGTTTGACTGCCATATCGCCCAAACCACCGAGTCCGACAACACCGACCGTTTGTCCGGCTTGGACGTGCCAGTGCAGCATCGGCGAGTAGGTAGTCACGCCCGCGCACAGGAGGGGTGCAACTGCTTTAAGGTCGAGATTTTCGGGTATTTTGAGGACGAATTTTTCGCGGACGACGATCGAGTCGGAGTAACCGCCGTAAGTATTGCTACCATCCGGCAGTTGAGGGCCATTGTAAGTGAGGGTCATCCCGTTGGGGCCTTCGCAGTATTGTTCCTCCTGAGCATGGCAGGGAGTACACGATTGGCAGCTATCGACCATACAGCCGACACCAGCGAGGTCGCCGACTTTGAACTTAGTGACTTGCGTCCCGATTTTACTCACCCGTCCGACGATTTCGTGACCGGGTAAGCAGGGATAGACAGTATTACTCCACTCATTGCGGACTTGGTGAACATCTGAGTGACAAACGCCGCAATAGAGGATGTCGATTTGGACATCCTCGGCTGCTGGTTCCCGTCGATCGAATTCGATCGGCTTTAATGGCTCGGTGGCACTCTGGGCAGCATATCCAATTGTTTTAGTCATTTGGATGATATGTGGGAATAGGTGTGGCTAGTGGGCTGTGACGATCGTTGTTTAATAGTTGCCATCTATAACCTCAGCGGTTAGAAACCGCTGCTCATGTTGCAAAGTCCGCCTACGCGGACTGGGATCTTAGTCCGCGTAGGCGGACTTCGCATCACTAGCCACGATTTGCGACGCGCGCATCACGGAGGTTTCCTCCAGGTCGAGTGCGTCAAGACACAATCGTAGGCACTTGCATCGGTAGCAACTTGGGTTATTTGTCAGCACCAGGTTCGCTTATCTTCCGGTGCAGCTCGGCTTTGAGCGGATCGGGAAGGATTTTGCTGACGGTACCTGCAACCTTGGTTAAGAGGGATTCTGCCAAAATGCTATCTTTGCCATCCATGAGGGCTTCAAAGCCCATTCTGGCTACCTCTGCGGGGTCGTCTTTGGGAGCCTTGTTAACTTTGGCATCTTCCAATCCTGCCCGATCGAAGAAGTTGGTATCGGTGGCTCCTGGCATCAGGGCGGTAACGGTGACACCGCTATCTTTGAGTTCGTTGCGGAGGGCTTGGGAGAAGGAATGAACGAATGATTTGGAGGCGGCGTAGACTGCTTGAAATGGCCCAGGCATTTGGGACACGATCGAGGATGTAAACAAAATCCGTCCCTGGTGACGCGCTACCATATCGGGCACGACGCGCTTTGCCAAGTGGACGGATGAGGCGATATTCAGTTCGATGACGTTGAGTTCGGCCTGGAGATCGGTTTCGATAAATGGGCCGCCGACACCGACTCCAGCATTAATCGCGATCGCCTCAACGGGTTTGCCGCTAGCCTGAATCTGCTGGTAGAGGCTTTCGACACCCTCATAATTAGCCAGATCGGCTTGGACGGTTGTGACTGTGGCTCCAAGCTGCTCGAAGGCTGCGGCTACTGTATCGATCCGCTCTCCGGTCGATGTAACGAGCAGGTCGAAGCCGTTTTTAGCAAACTGTTTGGCTAGTTCGTAACCGATGCCGCTAGAGGCACCTGTGACGACCGCCAGGGGTCGAGCGGAAGGATTGGTGGTGGCATAATCGGTCATAACTATTTAAATCCCAATTTCAATCGGCGGCTCACAATCGTTAGTTACCAGTACTCTTTTCCAGTTCGCGTTCGCTTCTTTTAGCAACGTCTGGATACATTTTGCCAAATTCTTTGACGGCATCTGCCGATTGTTCGCCGATGCGTTCGATGCGTTCGCCCGGTTTACCTTTAACTTCGCGCGCCTGTTGTTGCCATTCCTTGGTCGTTTTAGGTCGATTGGGATTTTCTTGCTCTACCATTTGCTCCAGTTTATCGATCGTCGCTTTGCTAGCCCGATCGGGTGCTACGCTAGTATTTAATAAGATAAAGCCGAGCGCAACTACCGATAAAAGTTGCCGTACTCGTAGCTGTTTAAACCAGTCACTGATTTGAACTATTGCCTGGGCGATCGTGTCGAACATTTTTATTTCCTAGATGCTATATAGCAGACTTTTACGAGTAAGCTTTTGACCAATACTTGTTAAGATTAACTACAATGAAGCTAAGATCTTCTCTACCAAAAGGTGTAGATTTAGTCAGTTAATGAGATAAACACAGATCATCATTTAAATTAATTACTTACCAGATAAAGTCGCGATCTGATTACCAATTAGGTGCCGATCGGTTCGCTATATCCTTGAATATTTTCTGGCTCGAATTGACGCAATATTCGGGTGGCGCGATCGGTAAGTTCGCCCGTACCTTTGACAATTACTAGATATTTACCAGCATTGAGCCGATTGCGATATGGCAGTGCGTCCCCACTACCAATGGTTAAGCCGACAGCACCGCCGGAAAAATAAGCACCCAAGGCACCCGCACCCGCACCGAAAATTCCTCCCAAAATATGATTGACAATTGGTGCGCCTTCGGGAATTATTTCGATCGCTGTCAACCAGTTAAATGCAAATCCAGCAATAAATCCAAAGCCGACTAGCCAGAATAATTCGCGTTTAATTTCTTTCTTAGCTTCGATATTTGGATCGATTAATCCATAGTCATCGGCACTTTGATAACCTTCGCCTAAAATATTAATTCCATCATTTGGTAAGCCTTCTTTTTCGAGAGCAGAATAGGCGGCTTCGGCTTGAGTGCGATCGGGTAAAACTGCAACAAGATAATTCATATAAATAACGGATTATGTGAGGATAGATCCCCGACTTCTTAGAGAAGTCGGGGATCTGGGAGCGGAGAATTTTCTAATTCAAGAATCTAGTTAGCGATCGGAATTGTCGGCCATTCGGTTGTTTGAGTTGTTTGAGTTGTTTGACCGGGTTTGAGAATGACTTTGATGCAATTATCTTTTTTGTGCTTGAAAATTTCGTAAGCGTGGGGAGCTTGCTCTAGGGGGAGAGAGTGGGTGATGATAAATGTCGGGTCGATGTCGCCGTTTTGGACTCGATCGAGTAGCGGTTGCAGATATTTATGCACGTCGGTTTGACCTGTTTTCATCGTCAAACCTTTATTCATAAACGCACCCATCGGAATTTTATCGACCAGTCCGGTGTAAACACCTGGAACCGAGACAGTACCACCCTTACGACAGGAAACGATCGCTTGACGCAATACATTCGGGCGATCGGTTTCGAGTTTGACAGCTTGCATCGCCTTGTCATAGAAACCTTCTAAACCCATCCCGTGGGCTTCCATCCCCACCGCATCCATCACCGCATCGGGGCCGCGCCCGCCCGTCATCTCCTTGAGAGCTTCGCCGACCTCAATTTGTTCATAATTGAGGATTTCGGCACCGCCAGCCTTCGCCATTGCCAAACGTTCCGGTACGCGATCGATCGCAATTACCCGCTCGGCACCGAGCATCAAAGCACTCCGAATCGCAAATTGTCCGACGGGGCCACAACCCCAGATCGCGACTGTATCTCCAGGCTGAATGTCGCAGTTTTCGGCGGCCATATAGCCAGTCGGAAAGATATCGGTAAAGAACACCACCTGTTCGTCGGTCAGCCCGTCGGGAATTTTGAACAAACCCACGTCGGCAAAGGGGACACGAGCGTATTCGGCTTGCCCGCCCGCATATCCCCCAGTCAGATGGGAATAGCCAAATAATCCCGATGGGGAATGACCCATTAATGGCTCCACCATCCAAGCATTCGGATTGGAGTTATCACACTGGGCTGTAAGCTTACGGGTGCAGAAAAAACATGAGCCACAGGCGATCGTAAATGGGACGACCACTCGATCGCCAATTTTGACATTGTTGACCTTGCGACCAAGTTCGACTACTTCGCCCATAAATTCATGACCGATGATGTCACCCTTTTTCATGGTGGGATTTAAACCGTTATACAAGTGCAGATCGGAGCCACAAATCGCTGTGGTGGTGATTTTGATAATGGCATCACGAGGATTGAGGATCTTGGGATCTGGAACTGTTTCGACTTGGACTTTATTGGTGCCTTGCCAGCAAACTGCTTTCATAATGGTGGATGGTGGATGGTGGATAGTAGATGGTGGTTTTAGAGGATGCTTGATGTGAAGCGTAGATCTAAATTCCCCAAACCCCCTTAAAAAGGGGGCTAAGATCCGGTCTTAGTCCCCCTTAAAAAGGGGGATTTAGGGGGATTCAGATCTCAAAACGAAGTCCATCAGAGCAATTAAGCTGCAACCAGTCCTGGTTTGAGTACGATTTTGATACAGCTATCTTTTTTCTGCTGGAAGATTTCATAGCCGTGGGGAGCTTGCTCTAACGGCAAAATGTGGGTGATGATAAAGGTCGGATCGATATCGCCCTTCTGAACTCGATCGAGTAAGGGTCGCAGATACTTATGAATGTGAGTTTGTCCCGTTTTCATGGTTAAACCCTTGTTCATAAAAGCACCCATCGGTACCTGATCGACTAGCCCAATGTAATCACCTGGCAGAGAGACGGTACCGCCTTTACGAACGGCGACGATCGCTTGGCGTAATACATTGGCGCGATCGAGTTGAATTTTGACAGTCTGCATCACCTTGTCATACAAACCCTCGAAACCCTTGCCGTGGGCTTCCATTCCCACCGCATCCATCGCCGAGTCGGGGCCGCGTCCGCCCGTCATCTCCTTGAGTGCTTCCCCGACCTCAACCTCATCAAAATTAAGGGTTTCCGCGCCGCCTGCTCTAGCCATTGCCAACCGTTCGGGGACGCGATCGATCGCAATTACCCGCTCGGCACCAAGCATAAACGCGCTCCGAATCGCAAATTGTCCGATCGGCCCACAGCCCCAAATCGCCACGGTATCACCAGGCTGAATGTTACAGTTTTCGGCAGCCATATAGCCAGTGGGGAAAATATCCGTCAGAAATATCACTTGCTCGTCGGTGAGTCCGTCGGGAATTTTGAGCAAACCCGTATCGGCAAAGGGAACTCGCGCATATTCTGCTTGTCCGCCAGCATAACCGCCTAGAGCGTGGGCATAACCATAGATCCCAGATGGTGTATGACCCATCGCTGTTTCGGCAATCCAAGCATTGGTATTTGAGTTATCGCACAACGACCACAAATCGCGATTGCAGAAGAAGCAAGAGCCACAAGCGATACTAAATGGTACTACTACGCGATCGCCAATTTTGACGTTATTGACTTTACTACCTAGTTCTACCACCTCGCCCATAAATTCATGACCGATAATATCCCCCTTCTGCACGGTGGGAATCATGCCAGCATATAAGTGTAAATCGGAGCCACAAATGGCGGTGCTGGTAATTTTGATGATTGCATCGCGCGGATTGAGAATCTTGGGATCTGGGACGGTTTCAACGCCGACTTTATTGTTACCCTGCCAGCAAAGTGCTCTCATCGTCATTCAGCCTCATGCGATTAGTGGTTCTAAATTTGGATACACTCGATCGGTTTGGATATGCGGCATAGATCTACCCACCCCGCCCTTCGGGCACCCCTCCGAGGAGGGGATTTTCTACCAAAAAGGGGGATTTAGGGAGATCTCTAGGGTTGTCTTCACTTCGAGCGAGAGTGCGTACACAGTAGCCTTATAGAGAGAAGCATTCGCTTCGCTTCTTCCGATGGAAAATCCCCTCCTCGGAGGGGTGCCCAACGGGCGGGGTGGGTAGATCTCCGCATCAAACCGATTAACTCCGTCGCCCACACGATTGACCTTCAGTAGTGGCAATTTCCCCAGTCTCCATCAGCATCTTGAACCGACGGAGATCGTCACCGACTTGCTGTTCGGGGTTTTCGCCAAATAGGGACGCGATCGCCGCAGTCAAACCACCACCAGGGACGCTATACTCTAATACCACCTTGACTTCGGTACCCCGCCCAGGAGGTGCGGCTTGGAACCGGACGAAGCCCGAATTTTCGACGGTGGCTCCGGGTAATGATGCCCAGCTAATGAGCTGGTTTTCGAGATCGTTAACGACTTCGGCATCCCACTCGACACTATTACCCAGCGGTGCATTTGCCACCCAATGCGAACGATTGGTGCTAGTCATCACCGTTACCGATTTGAGGTGCTTCATAAATGTCGGCAGGTTCTCAAAATTGTGCCAATATTGATAGAGTTCTGCGGCTGACTTATTTTGAATCGTCACGGTTTTTTCGACCCGCAGTGGCTTATCTAATCCCGTTGCAGCGGTGACGGTATCCTGCAAACTCTTTTGTCCGGCGACACCGTGGTAGGCTAGGGTTCCACCTGCGATCGCCATTAAGGCACCGCGCAAGGAACGTTGGCTCAATCCCGATAACACTAGGGCACCGCCCGTAATCAGCGACCCCCACCGTTCGGTATCGCTAAAGTTTTCTGACGAACTACCAGTACCACTCGATTTAATTTCCATTTTTATTACCTGTTAATTAATCTTCAAAACCGATCGACTTTTAACTAATCCAGATCTGGCATCAGATTAGCCACAATCAGAGCCAATGCGCCCAACCCCGCAGCCGCACTCCATTTGACCGCCGGATGCAGATCGAACCAGTCTAAGAAACTGGGAATAGTTTTATCAGAAAAATCGCCAGCTACGGTGTTGTATCCTTCGATCGGCTCAAACAGATTATTGGGGTCATCTGTAGCTTTAATCGTCTTGGTGCGTTGTCCGGGAATCCCGATCGCACCGACAAGGGTATCAGTGATATCTGGCACGAGCTTTTGCACGAAGTCAATGATGCGACCGACATCGCCGACAATGATGTCCCGCGCGGGGTATTCGGCAGCATGTAAAATTGCTTCAGCAACTATATTCGGCTGATAGTAGGGGGGAATTCCAGTTGGCATCACGCCCAGTTTCGTCCGCGCTTTGTTATAGAAAGGCGTATTTATCACCGAGGGGAGGATATTGGTGATGCTAATCGGGAATCCTTCGTATCTGAGTTCCGATCGCAATGAGTCGAGCCAGCCTTCCATCCCGTGCTTAGAGGCAGAATAAGCCGATTGCAGTGGCATCGATCGCCGCGCCTCTACAGACGAAACCGCGATGAATGCGCCCCGCCCTGTCTGTCTCAGGTGTGGCATTGCTACCATCGCCCCATACACCGATCCCATCAGATTGACATCGATTACCCGCTTGAATTCTTCAGGAGTTACTTGCTCGAATGGAGCAATAATCGCAGTTCCCGCCGCATGTACCCAAGTATCCAACCGTCCGAAGCGTTCGATAGTTTTGTCGGCAATACTTTTGACCTGTTCAAAGTCAGCCACGTCAGCAGTAACCGCGATCGCTTCCGAGCCAAATTGCTCGATTTCTTTAACCAATGATGTCAATCCCGATTCACTCCGCGCCGCAACTACCAATTTCGCCCCACGTTTGGCAAGCTGGAGTGCAGTTTCGCGACCGATTCCACTAGAAGCTCCAACCACAGCAACTACTTGTTGTTCGATCGGTTTTAGTTTCATGGCAGTTAGATGATTGCAACATCAGTATGCTAACAATGTCAATCCTGAGAGTCTTCTCTCTCAAGAGGGAGATCCATCCTATCTCTTTTGGTAGATTGAATTATTAGTTATTCTTGTTATTACTAAAAAATACACACACAAAACACTCTCGATTTTAGTAATATCTAAATTGAATTTTGCACCAAAAAAACATGTCACAAGATTCCCCCGACTTGGGAAATCAGGCACTAAGTAAAGTAGTAGAGATGGGGATTGCGACTCAGATCGATCGCTCTGAAGAGATCGAGGTCGATATTCGTACCAATCCTGTAAGTTTTATCCAAGGAAAACTAGATTCTGTTGAGATCTCCGGCAAGGGCGTAGTCGTCAAGCAACATCTCCGAGTCGAAAACATTCAAATCAACACTGATGCAGTGTCGATCGATCCGCTGAAGGCAGTCTTTGGGAATATCGAACTCACTCATCCAACTGATGCCGAAGCCCGAATCGTTTTGACTGAAGCAGATATCAATCATGCTTTTAGTTGTGACTACATTCAGAGCAAGTTACGTGGCTTGAAAATGGATGTAGACGGGCAGCCAGTCACGATCGATATTCAACAAGCATCACTAGATCTACCTGGTGACAACCAATTTGTAATTTCGACAACTTTTTTGATGCGAGAGTCAAATGAAATAAAAAAGATGTCAGCAACTGCCATTCCCCAAATTGATGAAGATGGTAATCGCATTTCGCTAGAGATTTTAGCGGCTCAAGGCGAAGGTTTAAATCTCAAGCTAGTAATGGTGATTTTTGAACAACTAATTGCGCTACTCGATCTCCGCAACTTTAACATCCCTGGCGTATCGCTCCAGCTTCATCAATTAGAGGCTCAATTGGGCAAATTGGTGATTCACGCCAAAAGTCAAATCGCTCAAATTCCAACTATCTAAACTTTATTAATAGGTGCAAAATCATGGCGCAAACTCCCAGCATTCCCCCGTTTATCGAAAGTAACACTGCCGAGTATCTCGATAGTGGCATACCCAGTACAGTCGCGATCGCCAAGCACCCACTTCATCCCCTAATTGTGACATTCCCGATCGCTTTCCTCTCAGGTGCGGCGGGAGCTGATGTCGGTTATTGGCTCACAGGCGATGCTTTTTGGGCGCGCGCAGCCATCTGGTTGATTGGTGCGGGGTTTGTTTCGGGGCTGGTAGCCGCTCTAACTGGAATGCTAGATTTCTTGCGGATCGATCGAGTCAGAAAGCGCAGCGCAGGCTGGATTCACATGGTGATTAATGTCACTGCCATGTCTCTGACGTTAGTTAACTGGATCTTGCGATTAAATAATGTTGAAGGCGCAATTTTACCTGTGGGGATCGTTATTTCGGTCGTCGTCGCGTCGCTGCTAGCAGTCTCAGGCTGGTTCGGTGCCGAACTAATCTATCGTCACAAAATCGCAGTCATCGGCGACAGCAGCCGCTACGAACCCTAATAAAATCCCTCCAAAGAGTCCCCTCCCAGGAGGCTACGGTATATACACGAGTAATTAGTAACTAGCGTAGATCTTTACCCCACCCCAACCCTCCCCTTATAAAGGGGAGGGAGCAAAGCCCCCCCTTTATAAGGCTATGCATTACCCACAG